>NZ_JCACCM010000183.1:0-7156 GCF_059501405.1 Myxacorys sp. | reverse complement strand
TTTCGAGATGTGCCGATTCCATGCTAATTCATCTTCTCATTCAGCAACGCCCATTTTTCTTCTCTCCAAGCGTTACAGACCTTGGAGAGATTTTATTGGTTTTACCCTGCTCCTGCTTCTAACTCGCAACTTGGGTTAATTAGTTCTTGGCAATCCTCCCGAGAGCCGCCCGCTAATTTGACGAACTCTAGCGCGGCTGCATCTCCTTGCTGGGTGCATAAGAGGACAAAACTATCTCGTGAGGCAGACGGACGAACCCGCTTATAGCAAGCCAGAACATAAAGCCGCCATACATCCTCGCTAGAAAGCGGTTCGTATTCTGGCAAGCCAAGAGCGGAACAATCGCGGCTGATAATTGACGAATCTATGCCTCCGAACATCTTCCCAATATCGCGACGGGTGAAGGTGGGTGATTCCACTTCTACGATCGGTGGAAGGTGAGGCAGTCTAGGTTTGGGGCGCTTCCTCATGCGGACTGTGTTAACCATGTGAGTGTCTAAAAACGTGTGGGAGTATGTAAGCCGTGCTGCACAATTCCGACATAGCGTGTGGCAAAATCACATGAAATTTCAAAGGCGGAATTTTCCGGGATTCAATCAGAGAAGGAGTTTTAGAGGTTCTAGCAAGTCAAGGCAGCATGACATGCTACACCACAGATTTGAACGACTTCAAATCGGGCAGAAGCTGAAGCTTAGATCCAATGGTTGAAAAAATGATGGGTGTTTTCGCTTCCATTGATTTGGTCTTCAATCGTTCAAGTTCTGTTAGTAGAACATCACTATCCACGGGTACGAGATAGCGATTCTTTAGCAGGTTACGAATCATATTGAAGTCCCCCCGCTGTCTGCCTAAGTCATCTATCCAGATGTAACCCTGACAGAGAATGTTGAGGTTGCTTCTGATGTTGGAATCCTCTGTAATGCCTAGCGATGCCACGTTGTAGGACTGCGTATCCACCAATAAGCAAACATTCATCTCTCTGCCCACAGTAACTAGGGTTGAGAGCTTTTTAGAATAGTCGTTCTTGTACCATTTCTCTTCGCGGCATGTGTCCCAAATCGAGTGCCAATCTGAGAGGATGAGCCTCACGGGCTGATCCTTAAAGTTTGTCCTTGCGGATTCAGGAGCGCGGCGGCGGGCATCAAAGATGCCGTGCACTTCATCGATCGCGCCAAAGGATAATTTAGGATTGAGCGGATCGAACAGTGAAGTTCTGCCCCGCTCTCTCACTCCACAGAAACTGTCATTTTTCTGAGCAATCACCCACGCTTCGAGGTTCGGATATTTGGCAAACATCCGATTGAGAATGTATGCCTCACTCACGCTCTTGCCAGTTCCCGTCGCAGACGCGAAGACGGTAGAAATGTCAGTTACGACGATTTCATCTAATGCCTGACAGATTCCCGGTTGTTCGATTTGTTGGGTCGGAACTGCGACGCCTGGCGGTTCGACGGGCTGGTCGATCGGTTGAGGAATGACAACCGGGGCAACGGGTACAACTTGAGGCTGCGGGGCTTGGATCTGAGGTTCTGCCACAACGGGCGCGGCTTTGGCTTGCTGCGGTTCGTCCTCTAGCTCCTCATCGTCCAAGTCGTCTAAGTCCATATCATCGGGATCGACTCCCAGATACTCGGCATAGTAGCGACGTGCATCATCTTCTGCAATCACTTCATCGACTTGCAGTTTTGCACCTGCATGAAGCTGCAATTTCTGCACTTTCGCTTGAGCAATTGTTTCATTCTGCATGTAGGCGATATTCTCCTCTTGCATCCTGAATCGCTCCTCAATCCGCTCGCGCTTCTCAATTCGCTGCGACGCCTTGAGGGTGAACGCAAACGCACTACCGCTTGCGACAGCGGCGAAGAACGAAGACAGTAACGCTCCGCCTGATTTCTGCTGAGAGGTGAGCGAACTGGTTGCACAGATGATGCCAAGCACACCGATCGCTAAACCAATACCAAGGTGATTGCGGGTCAACTGTTCCGGGTTCGGCTCGTGCTGAATGGTCATCTCGACCTCCGAAGCAACAGACTGCCGCCCACTGCTAGTAGTAGGACGATCGCGGGAATCGTTAGCTGCAATCCAACTTTCTGATTAGTTGGTTCTGCCATCGTGCCGTAAATGGCATCCCAGGAGCCGCCAATAATGCCGAAAATCACAATCACGCCAACCATGACAGCCATGATGCGCTCTGAAGTACGACGCGATAAGCAGGTATAGACAATGCAGCTTGCGATCGCGATGCCGACGATGATCAAATATCCGGGCAATGCACCCGGAATGAGGCGGGCAAACAGGGTAGAGCCTAGCCCGATCGAGAACAGTAGCCCAATTCGAGAGCAGCCGCGAACGATGTCATGAAAGGTGAGTGGTTTGGGTGCTTCCTCGACTTCCCAGTCCCCGCCGGGAACGAGAAAGGCATTACCCTTTCTCAGTTGGCGCGGGTCGTAGAAGAATGATCCGTCCTTGTCAAACATGGCTGAAGCCCTCAGTTAAACAGCGCTGTCATTGGGCTACCCTTTCGGGGCTTAACCGTCCTGCCGTTGATGTAGTCCGTGAATTCGCGCCGCTCCTCCGATAGCAACCTCGCTTCTTCTGGTTGCTCCTTAATCCGGTTGATGTCGTCGTTAACTTTCTGACGGCTCACCGTGCGATCAACTCGCATTTGGGCAACGGCTTTCTTTCGCATTGCCGCAAGTTCTAATTTGAATTTGTTCTTACCAGACGTGAGATCCAGCTTGCCCTTACGCCGAGCGAGTTGGATTCCATGCTGAGTGTCTTGGGCAAGTTTGCTCAAGGTTTGGTGATGCCTCTCAACTGTGACCTCTAACTGAGAAACCATCTTCTCAATTTCTTCTTTACGTTTGAGCGACGCTTCGATCGCTTCCTTGCGGAGCTTTTCAATCTCAACCGTACACTCAGTAATGGTTTTGATGCTCTCTAGGAGAGATTTGGCCACGTCTAACTGAATTTTCATTGAGTTCGCGTAGTGGCGAAGCTCATGCGCGTCTTGGGGGTTGGCGTTGCCGAGTTTGGTGATGTCAAAACCGAACTGAGTCGATAAGTTTTGGAGTAGACCAGGGGTGCTACCCTCGACACCGACTCGGAATTTTGGAGTTCTGCTGTTTGAAGGATTTGTGTTGGTCATGCGACACCCATGCGATAGCGTTCTAGGTCGTGCCTGAACATGCGTATGGTTTAACAATAAAAAACCGCCCTGCACTTTGGACGGCTTGTGGCAACTATTTCTTATAAGGTTTATAAGAATTTAGCCGATAGCGATCTAGACGTAAGGATTTTGACTAGACGGCTCGCCCAAATTTATGACGATTGATGAAAAGTCCAATGAATACTCAGGTTAGACGGTTTGATCTCGGGCAACGAAATCTTGCATCCGTCTGCCTCATCGACTCGATTATTTTGCGCCATTTAACCAAATCATTCTACGGTTGGAGGATACCACGCAATTTTGCCACCATTTCTGTCCGAGCAGAAACTTCTAATTTCCGAAACATGCGCTTTAGAGCTTGTTTAACAGAATTTTGGGTAATCCATAACTCTGCACCAATCTCTGCATTGGTGAGCCCTTCAGCAACAAGATTAGCAATTTGAATTTCTCTAGGGGTGAGACGCTTAAGAAATGGGTTTGAAACCCCTGAAGGTTGCTGTCGCAATTCAGCAAGACGCGCGGAGAAATGCGTACAAACCGCGCCGAAACTAGCCAAATCAAGTTGACTGAATGCAGAAGCATTACCAATACGGGCAAAATTTACTGTACCAATTAACTGACCTTGCCCAACAATTGGTCCAGTCATAATATGCTCATGATCATATGTAGAACAGCATCTTTTGTACAACTCACTCTGTTTCCAGGTCCCCTTTGGCAAAACTAACTCTTCGTGGGCTGGAGCGTGATACTGCATCACATACTGCAGAACTGGATCAACAGATTTGCCTACTTTTTGATATCGCTCAACGAATGTACCTGAAACTCCTTGGACATCAACGCTGGCTAGACCGTTCTCCACGTCTAGAAGATAAATTCCCCAACGTTGCACCCCAAAGTATTCGCTGACACTATCCATAAACTTAGACCGCAAGGCTTGCTCAGTCGGTGCAGTGGCGATCGCTTGAAATAAACGGTGAAGAGAATGACCCATGCGTTGAAAGTGTACCCACTTGAGGACTATTGGCGTTAGAAGACTTTCTCTACAATCGTTCCACAATCAGAAATCTCAAGCAACGGTAGACTATGACTCAACTGCAAATTGGCTTTCTAATTTATCCGGGTGTGATTCAACTCGACGTGATGGGAGCTTATCAGGTTCTAGCATTTCCACCCACTACACAAGTGCAGTTGATTTGGAAAACACTGACCCCGATCGTCAGCAATGAAGGCTTAACCTTTATGCCAACGGTAACCCTTATGGATTGCCCATCTCTAGACGTGATTTGTGTTCCTGGTGGCGGTGTTGGGCAAATCGAAGTCATGAAAGATTCTGAAATCTTGAATTTCCTTCAACAACAGTCTACATCCGCTCAATATGTGGCGAGCGTATGTACAGGCTCGATGGTTCTAGCGGCAGCTGGTTTACTGCAGGGCTACAAAGCAACCTGCCATTGGGCATTTCGAGATCAACTGGCAATGCTGGGGGCTGAAGTTGTGCCTCAACGGGTTGTTATTGATCGAAATCGAGTGACGGGGGCTGGTGTTACGTCAGGAATTGATTTTGGCTTAACGCTGCTGAGCTTGCTTTGCGGTGAAGAGGTAGCGAAGATAACTCAATTGATGATGGAGTATGCACCTGAACCTCCTTTCAATGCAGGTACGCCAGAAACGGCAGGCAAGGAAATCGTGCAACCCTTGTTGCAACTTGGCAGACCTCTTCTCGATGCATTCTTGACTCAAACAAAAGATACGGCAGCTCAACTAAAACTGGAAAACTGATTTTTGATGGCACTGAATTTACCCCTCTCTCAAGAAACAATTTGAGTGGGGGAGCAACAACGTCTGGTAACGTTCTGGACAAGGTAATCTTACCGCTAGTTAGCCAGAGGAGCCTCCTCTCGATAGATCACCAGTTAGAGCATTAACCAATTTAGTCTAGAGATCTTTCATCACCTCGCGGATATCGTTAAACATGGTGGGTTCATTTTTCAACCAGTGAGCGATCGCAAGCCTCATTTTGTGGGCGTCAGTTGGCTCTCGGTGGGTGGAACCTTCGGCAAACCAGTTGTTGACAGTGGCAATTCGGCATCCGGCGATTTTGGCCAGTTGTTCGCGGGTGATGTCTGGATAAAGACGGAGAAAATCTTCAAGCTGCATGGTCATTCGGTCAAGAGAGTCTGCGATCGCTCTCCAATCTTGCCATTCGGTAGGGGTTTTGATGTTCAATTTGCCTCCTGATAGGACAAAATTTCGCGTAGATAATCACGCTGCAACGTCTACAAACCGCTTCCCGTCCAGCAGATCTTGAGCGTTTTCATCCAGGAGTGGGTGATTCAGAACTAGGAGTCTGACCATTTCGGCAGCGATCGCATCAGCCTCCGATCTCGTGCAAGGATTGCCCTCAGAATCGCGAACCTGCTCAATCTTGAGGATGAGGAGACGAGAGATTTCTTCCATAGGTTGGCTCCAAAAGTAGGGTGAATTTAGGGGACACACGGACTGGCGGAAAAATTAGCAGTCGCTCACAGCTTTCGACCAAATACGATCGGCTTCAGGGCGAGGCATTCCGTTCTTCAGGTTGGTTTGACGGGTCTGTGCTGCCTCGTCTAAGCATTGCTGGGAGGGTTCGGCATGAGCAGAGGGAACGAAAGTGGTGAAAGCAGCAGTAACGAAAGAGATCGCAGTGATGTGACGTAGCATGGGGTAATCCTCTTGTGTTAGGGGTGAGTGGGTAGCTGTCAGGGTTGAGCCGAGGGCAGCTACCCGTTTGAATGTTTAGAAGTTAAAACGGAATAATTTTGTTCACTAAGTCGGCGGAGGCTCTAACGATCCACTGGTAGCCGTCGTGAGCCAGAACGATTTCGCCAACTCGGAAGCGTTTTCTGGCGTCTTCCCAATACTCCAGTTCAGCAAGAGCGCGAACGAGTAAGGGAGATGAGTGAACGGCGCGATAGTCGAGGGCGGGGAGTTCCGCCCGGAATTCTGAGTTCATTCCGGGGGATCTCCTTATGGGTTAGTGAGGCGCATTGCGTTGTGTCCTGCACCAAATCCAGCGCTGTAGTGAGCATTGCCATCCATTGAGCCGAGCATTCCACGTCGGTTGAAGCCGTCCCGGTAGCCAGCGTTGTAGGCTTCATCGGGAGACACGGTGCCAGCACGGTTGAAGGCCCTGTTCTTGCGGGGATCGGTCGTTGTCCAGTTCGGAGATCTACCACTGCCACGCTCATCGGTGGCTTGGGTTGCAGCTTCTAAAGATTGTGTAATCATGGTGTTAGAAATTAAAGGTTTCGTAGAGAGAGCGGTTAGCTGTGGAAGGTGAGCCGCTTTCTCTATATCTATTAGTGTAGTCTACTAAACTACACTTGTCAATCAACAAACCAAAAATAGAGTTTGATGGACGTAAATAAAAGTTTGCTAGACCTCTTATGAGGCTTGACAGACTGTGAATGTCTGATAGATTTGTAGTGTTAAGGACTACAGGTGATAATCTATGGCGACCATGTTTCAGGTTCAGCCAGTGATTCGATGGAAATTGCGTGCTGTAATGGCAGACCGCAAGATGACAGCAACAAAACTAGCAAGTCTTTTAGAAGTCAACCGAGTCACTGTGTCTGGGTAGGCAAATTCAGACGCAATTCCTAACTTCAGCGACACAAACGACACGCTGAACAAGCTCTGCTATCACCTTAAATGCACTCCAGAGGAGTTAATTTATTACACTCGGGACGACTATCTAGAAGACGGCTAGAAGCGCTAGAAGGTCAACCACAGCAGCGGGTTGATCCACGAGCCGCGCTAATTTTCAAATAGATCTCGCCTCACGGATCAAAAGTTCAACAGACCCCACGTTGAGCTAAATTCTTTCGTCTAAAAACAAAAAAATCGCCCCTCTTTCGAGAAGCGACCTAACTGTCACCCAAAACTATTTAGGACTCTTTCGATATCAGAACAAGTGCATAGGCAAACAGCCCTAGAGTCATTGCCACC
>NZ_JCACCM010000182.1:0-7267 GCF_059501405.1 Myxacorys sp. | reverse complement strand
GTTCAAGGATTATCGTACTTAATTTCGAATATTCCCGGTTAAGTTGACGATACCGAAATTTGGAATCTACGTACTGATGAAAAGGTTTAATTAGCGTAAGACTAACATAGTAGGCAAATTCTAAATCCTGATCAATAATTGCAGCCTCTCCAATACCTGCTCCTACACGGGTTAACAAAATATCATTTTTTTCAGGTTTTCCACCCTGAGTTATCTTTAGATAGTCATTCTCTGAAACAAATCTATGGTCTTCAGGCAAAAACGATAGGGTTTAACATTTTTTGCAGATAGTAATGGTTTACCAGCTTCTGTGTATTTTGGAGTACTTGCAATCCCACATGTTATTACGCTCGTTATATCTATAAACCTGATAGAAATCCAAGTAGGTGGAAGCTTCAAAGATTCTTCGCTATTCTGAATAACTGGTGATCTATGGCTTCTAATCTTTGCCTTTCCCAATTAATCTTTCTTTCTCTTGTTGAATTTTCCTGAGGAGAACTTTAGCAGGTTCGTCATTAGAATTTTGAGGAACTAGTTTGCCACGCACAGCCAATTGCAAAACAATTTCCCGCAACTTGGTAACGGCATTGGGAGCATCGGTCAGCAATTCAAAATTCTGAAAAAACGTTTCTATCTTCATTCTTCTCATTCCCCTCCTTCTGACAGCAATGCTTCTAATAAAGCAACTAAAGGTGGCAGGTTATTTTGTGCTGTATTCCAGACAATTCTCAAATTCACCTGAAAATATTCATGGGCATCACATTTCGCATATCGCTCATGAATCGCCAGGGAATATCAGAATATTTCACCTGCACTTCAGTTGGAATGTTGATTGCAGCTTCCCCAATTACGACAAAATCATAGAGAACTGCTTTTGCCACTGTTTCATTTTCCGTAAACTCCTCAAAACTCATGCCTGCTGTGCGTTGTTGAATGCTAGCGATCGCATTCACAATGTCTCTCACGCGCAGTTGCCAATCTCTAGAGGGCACGGATCACATCCTTCAGCACAGGTTCTCTCAGGTGTTCCCGCAGCGAATCTTTCGTTCCCAGATCCACCTCACATCCCAAGATTTCCTCCAGGTAATGCTGCACCCGGAACAACTCAAATAAACCCGCTTCTGTAGAAAACTCCACCAAAAAATCCGCATCACTTGTTGATGTTGCCTCATTTCGGGCGATCGAGCCAAACAACTCCAGAGACTTGACTCCCAAGCTCCTCAGTGTCTCCCGGTGGGCTGCAATAATGCCTGAAACCTGCGATCGCTCCATCTGTCTACTCCTGACGTTCCAGGGATGACTTCAACTCAAACTTCAGCTTACTCCGCACCTCATCCAACTCCTTCAGCAATTTCTGATGTGCTACCAGCATCTCATCGAGATCAGCGTGTTCCACATCCACCTGATGCGGGTTCTTGATATCCAGGTTGTAGTTGTTCGCCCTGATGGTTTCCACCGACACCTTCCAGGCAAACTCATTCTCCTCCCGATTGTGCCACCAGGCTTGCTCCGGCTCAAACTCCTCAAACCGAATCGGCTTTGTCTTGTTATAAGACTTGTACCCCGGCGGATAGACCGAATCGGCTTTGTCTTGTTATAAGACTTGTACCCCGGCGGATAGGGATGCTCGTAGTACCAAACCTCCGTCGTCGGCTCTCCCTTGGTAAAAAACAGCAGATTCGTCTTGATGCCCGTATAGGGGTTAAACACGCCATTGGGCAACCGAACGATCGTATGCAGATTGCACTCTTGCAGCAGCTTTTCCTTAATCCGCGTCTTCACACCCTCGCCAAACAGCGTGCCATCAGGAAGCACGATCGCCCCTCTGCCGCCCTCTTCTAACAGATGCATAATCAGCACCAGAAACAGGTCTGCCGTTTCCCGTGTCCGGTACGCTGCTGGGAAATTCGTCTCAATTCCGTCCTCCTCCATGCCCCCAAAAGGCGGGTTGGTGACAATCACCTGCACCTTTTCCTGAGTAGAGTAGTCCCGCAACGGTCGCGCCAGCGTGTTGTCATGCCGAACGGGAGGCACATCCACCCCATGCAGCAGTAGGTTAGTCATACAGAGCAGATGAGGCAGTGGCTTTTTTTCAACCCCTTGGATCGATCGTTGCAGCGTCTCCTCATCCTCCGCCGTCTTCACATAGTTCTTGCGAATATATTCCAGCGCACAAGTGAGAAAGCCACCTGTTCCACACGCCGGATCAAACACCTTCTCACCCAATTTAGGATCGGTCATCGTCACCATAAACTGCGTCACTGCACGAGGCGTATAATACTCGCCCGCATTGCCCGCACTCTGCAAGTCCTTAAGAATCTTTTCGTAAATCTCGCCAAACAGGTGACGGTCTTTCGCCGAGTTAAAGTCCACCTCATTCAGCTTGTTAATCACCTGCCGCAGAAGAGTGCCATTTTTCATGTAGTTATAGGCATCCTCAAACACATCCCGCACCACCTTCGCCCGTGAGTCGGTTCCAGGTCCGATCGGCAGTTCCTTCAACGTCTTAAACAGGACATTATCCACAAAGTCCAGCAAGGTTTCCCCAGTCATCCCTTCCGCATCCGTCGCCCAATTCCGCCAGCGCAATGCCTCCGGAATCGGTGAGTGATACTCCTCCCGCATCAACTCATACTCCTCCTCCTGGGCATCAAACACCTTTAGAAACAGCATCCACACCAGTTGGCTAATGCGCTGGGCATCGCCATCCACTCCTGCATCCTTCCGCATGATGTCTTGAATGGTCTTAATTGTGGTGCTGGTTGACATGGTTAATTCACCTGAGGAAGCAGTCAGATAATGAGCGAAACAGCGAAACGACGATCGACAAATGAGCGCACCGTATGCGTCAGTTAGGTCATTGCGCCATCAAGGGTACGAATATAGCAGATTCCAGACCGGGTCGCGCTGTTAGGAGTTGTTAAGAAAGCACAGCATGACTTCCGCTAGAAATACCCATCTCAGAAGCACACCTTCCACATGACGCAGACCAGACGGTTTACAACCGTTTTTTCCTGAATGAGCCATCATGCAACCCTATAAAGCTCTGTTGTCATTTCCTGTATTGCCTGGAAATACGCCTGTCTGCTGCCAAACAACTTGATGATCTCCGTTGGCGTACCCAACCGATTCAGCGGTTGAACCTTCAGAACATTAATGTCCTCAATGTTCTCAATGCCCTCATCGGCATACTTGTTCAATAATGCCTCTAAAATCGCTCTTGCCTGCTGTCCATATTTCGTAAAGTAATCCCGCTTACGAACTTGTTCCGCCCGCTCTTTACGGCTGAGCGGTGGCTGATCAAACGCCACATGGCAGATCAGGTCAAAAGAATCAAAATCTTTGCTCACTTCCTCTGCCAGTGCTTCTAACAAAACACCCCGTTCCTCTAATTCCCTTAAAATTTCCTGTTTCCGCTCTGCCTCACTCCATCGCTTCAAGAAGGAATCTAGAGAAGAAAACTCCTGTCGTACCGTCTTCCGGGTAAAGTCCTTAATCGATTCCGTAATTAATCGACCATCAGAACCGTAATACTGCACTCGCTCCCGGACAATGCCTGCTTCTTCACTGGCAACCACATACTTGACTCGTCTGTTGCTTCCAGTCGTAGCACCAATAATTACCGCCTCTTCTCCCCCCTCTTCTTCAGCAGGCGGAACGATTGGCTCTCCCTTCTTAGGTTCATAAATCTGCACTGGATCACCATCAAAATCCGGGTCGTAAAACAGTTCCGTCGCCTTTTTGAAGTCCATGATGGTGAAGTACAGCTTGTGGTACTCCTCATTGATACGAGTGCCCCGACCAATGATTTTCTTGAACTCCGTCATCGACTGAATCGGGCGATCAAGCACAATCAGCTTGCAGGTCTGGGCATCAATTCCCGTGGTCATTAGCTTAGAGGTTGTAACGATCACCGGATAGGTTTCGTTCGGCAGCCAAGGCAGCATTCTCATTCACCAGTGCCTTTTGCATTCGCTCCGCATGGTCAATGTCTTCACAGAAGACGATCGTCTTCATGTAAGGATCACCGCTTTCCTGCAAAAACTGGGTAATACGTTGGGCAACCAGTTCAATTCGTCGCTCAAAGACAATGACGCGATCGATGTCCTTCTGGTTATAAATCCGGTCTTCGATTTCCCGTCCATATTTATCCGTTTGCCCTGGCTGCGGTCGCCACCCTTCCAGATCTTTATCGATGTCAATCTTCACCACTTTATAGGGAGCTAAGAAACCATCCTCAATTCCCTGCTTAAGAGAGTAGGTGTAGAGCGATTCCCCAAAATACTCAATGTTGGAAACTTCTTTGGTTTCTTTCGGTGTTGCCGTCAGACCAATCTGGGTCGCTGAGTCAAAATACTCCAAAATCTCTCGCCATGCTGAGTCTTCCGCCGCGCTGCCTCGGTGACACTCATCCACAATCACCAAGTCGAAGAAGTTGCGGGAAAACTGTTTGTAAATGTCCTGTGCTTCTGTCGTACCCGAAACTGCTTGGTACAGCGCCAGATAAATCTCAAACGACTTATCAACCTGCCGTTTGGTAATTTTAGTCATTGCCGAGCCAAACGGCTTGAAATCGTTTGTCTTCGTCTGGTCAATCAAGATATTGCGGTCTGCCAGGAAGAGAATGCGTTTTTTGGCTCCCGATCGCCATAACCGCCAAATAATTTGAAATGCCGTAAAGGTCTTGCCCGTTCCGGTTGCCATCACCAGCAGGATGCGGTTCTGTCCTTTCGCGATCGCCTCGATCGTTTTATTAATCGCGTTGAGCTGGTAGTATCGCGGTTCCTTACCAGTCCCATCAAAGTAATAGTCCTGGGTCACGATCGGCTCAATTTCTGACTCAATCCCTTTCCAGACGCAGTATCGCTGCCACAACTGCTCCGGTGATGGAAACTCATTCAGAGCAAATTCTCGCTCGACCTGAGCAGCAGCACCCGTGCGATCGTGCTCTAAAAAGGCATCTCCGTTGGAACTGTAAACAAAGGGAATTTCCATAATCTCGGCATAGTTCAGTGCCTGCTGCATCCCATCACCGATGCCGTGATTGTTATCCTTCGCTTCTACGATCGCCAGTGGCACATTGGGTTTGTAGTAAAGAATGTAGTCCGCCCGTTTTGACTCTCCCCGACTCACCAGTTTGCCTTTTGGGTTGACTCTCCCCTTCGTAAACGTCACCTCTTCCCGAATCTGAGTTTGAATATCCCATCCGGCACCCACAATTCCAGGAGTGATGTACTTTGTACAAATGTCCCGCTCACTTAAGGAACGTTTATCGAGTTGTTCTGGCATAAATTAGGGCTGATGGATGAGGAACGAGCTATTTTGATGGGTGCCCATAACACAGCACCACGAAAAACAATCTGCACCCTATCGGCAATCAGGAAACCGGTCAATGTACTTGATCTTGAAGATGAGCCGATTTCAGAGTTCCTGTATTCCAGACCCAACTGACGGCCAAACAAGTTAGCTAAGTTGCCAATCAATTGAAGCCTTTTTTGAGCCGTTTGCCCAGTTTTTATATCTCAATAGGGAAACAGCCTGTCCATCATCAATGGCGGCGCTCTCTTCTCCTGTCAATGCCCGTCAGTGATCGCCACTGAACAAAAATGAAGCTGTCATGGGTAAAGCGATCGTCCTATCCGATGAGGTCATCCCCGAAGACGAGGTAGACGAAGACGATTCATGAGTAACAACCCTATTGTGAGTTAGTAAAAAGCTCTTGCAAAAACGCTGAATAACGGATAATCTGCTTAGAAGAAGTAGGACATTTGTTCTTATGAGTCAGATTACGATTCAGTATCGTTTAGTTGCTTCACCAGAAACCCGCCAACAGCTTTGGACGCTGATAGCAGAGCGCAACACGCCACTCATCAATACCCTCATCGAGCAACTGAGTCAGCACTCCGAGTTTGAAACGTGGCGACGCAAAGGTAAAATTTCTTCTGCTGTCGTCTCTCAGCTTTGTAAACCCCTCAAAACAGATTCCCGCTTCAGTGGTCAACCCGCTCGACTCTATACTTCCGCAGAACATGCCGCAGATTACATTTTCAAGTCCTGGTTAGCCATTCAGAAACGGCTTCAACAGAAGCTGGACGGTAAATTGCGCTGGTTGGAAATGCTCAAGAGCGATGAAGAATTAGCCCAGGAAAGTGGAGTTGAACTTGGCAGAATTCGCGATCGCGCCACTGCCCTCTTGCGCAAACTTCAGCCATCTCCTACTGTCGATCCAGCAAACCAAACCCCAGTCAAACAAGGTAAAAAGCGCAAAAAATCAGAGTCTTCAGACCGCAGTTTGGCGAATCAACTGTTCGATCACCATCAGGATGCCAAAAAGGTGCTGGAACGGGGCGCGATCGCCTACCTGCTCAAAAACGGTTGCCAAGTACCCAATCAGGAAGAGGACATTCAAAAATTCGCCCAACGCCGCCGAAAAATTGAACTTCAAGTCATAAGACTTCGGGAGCAGCTAGAAGCGCGAATTCCCCACGGTCGAGACTTGACCGGGCAAAGCTGGCTGCAAACGCTAGATATTGCTACCCTAACCGTCCCGAAAGATAACGCTGAGGCAAAACGTTGGCAGGATAGATTACTCACCAAACCCAGTGTTCTGCCCTTTCCACTGGTCTTCGAGACGAATGAAGATCTGGTCTGGTCCCTTAGTGTCAAAGGTCGCCTCTGTGTCCATTTCAGTGGATTTAGTGACCACACCTTTGCCCTCTACTGTGACCAACGCCAACTCCCCTGGTTCCAGCGATTTCTGGAAGATCAGGAAACCAAACGCGCTGGCAAAAATCAACATTCCAGCGGTCTTTTCACGCTTCGGTCTGCTCATCTGGCTTGGCAGGAGGAGGAAGGGAAAGGAGAACCTTGGGAAAAATTCATCGCCTGACCCTCTACTGCACCGTAGACACCCACCTTTGGAGCCAGGAAGGAACCGAGCAAGTCCGTCAGGAGAAAGCAGCTGATATTGCCAAGAAAATCAGCCAGATGCAAGATAAGGGCAACCTGTCTAAAACGCAGGAGGGCTATGTCAAGCGGATGAACTCCACCCTGGAACGGATTAACAATCCCTTCCACCGTCCCAGCCAAGCGCTCTACCAGGGGTACCCCAACATTTTGGTGGGGATGAGTTTGGGATTGGAGAAGCCCGTTACCGTTGCCGTGTGGGACGCCAGCACCAATCGGGTTCTCGCCTATCGAAGTATCCGACAGTATAGCCCTACTAATCCAGGTTAGGACGTATGGTAGAGCCATAATGCATGATCAA
>NZ_JCACCM010000181.1:0-7298 GCF_059501405.1 Myxacorys sp. | reverse complement strand
CCAGGGTAATAGTTGGTTAGACCAAGGGGTCGCTCAGTTGTTGAGCGGCCCCTTGGTCATTTTTCTGGGCATTTCTTGATTACTGCACACCCGATGAGATCAGAATTGCGATCGAGCGATTAGGACTTCAATCTCTGCGACGTGCAGAAGACCTTGAGACACTGATGATTCGTAGTGCCCGACCACGTTATAACAGTCCTATCAAGTAGGAGGAACGACAATGCAAGTCACTACCGAGCATTTGTCGCCAGAAGCCGCCCAAGCTTTCCTAGACGCCCTACCAGAGAAAATTAGATTAGGACTGTTAACGTGTGCGGCTCAGCTTGATTATCCCGTCGAGGCAGTGATTGAGATGGCGATCTTGGGGTATTTAGATGAGGACTCGGTAAGCTTTGTTGGATGCAATCCAGTAGGAATTGATTTTGGTAGACCGGACATTAGACAGAGTGCATAGCGAATAGTTCGCCGAGCAGACTGAACAGAAGCCACAACCTCGATGGATGTGGCTTCTTTGATGGGAGATTAGAGCTGCCTTTGGCTAAGCAAGGCTTTCCGCGAATTGAAACCTCTGCGGTAAGAATTCAAAATCTTGAAAAACTAATTGAATACTTGTCGTGCATATCAGCGTGACCTTGATCGTGAAGTGTTAGAGCATCCACAGCACGCTTTCAGGAAGACAAAGCTATGCCATCATTTTCCAATCGGCTTCGATTGCTTTTCGTGGTTGGAACTGTATTGAGCTTAAATTTTGCTCTGTTTCAAGCTCCAAGTTTAGCTGCACCTCGAACAACCATGTTTTATGGCACATCAACGAAGTACAACCGATTTGACTGCAAAAAGGGGATCGCTAATACTTTGAGATTAGCAGGTGTCCCTCAGATCAATAGCAATTACAGTGATAATACGTTGGTTAGTGGATACTCGCCTAATGTGGGAGATACTCTAGTTTTCGTCACTTGCGTTCCGTTACCCAACCAAGGTTTCTGTGGTGGAGAAGGGACGATGCCTGTTTTTGCATGTGACTAACGATGCTGATCGAGTTTCCAACAGTATTCGTAATGCCTATCGCCCCCCAAGTCATGAAATTGGGTGCCTCTAGTGCTTAGTGAGAAAGGTTGCTAGAGGACAATGAAGCGGTCAAAAAGCGGGTTAGATGAATTTGGCATTGAGCCGAGATACGTGTAAAAAATTATCATATGGGTATCAAAGCTCGACAATCACTAGCTTTCAGCCATCTCTATTGGCAAGGGTATAGCAGTCTCTAATGGCTGTGGAATTGACTGTAAATCCACCACATAATCACCAAATCGTTTCAATTGTCGAGTCATGTAAGGGCTGAGTACTGCTAACGCGTCCCGGTCTACCTTGTAACCTTCTGCATTCAAGTGTTGGACAGCCCAAGAAATATCGACCGCATTTTGGAGAATGACAGCACAAGCTACAACATCAAGGTACTTGAGCCGTTTCTCTTGTTCTTCTGGGTCATTTTCCGTAATTACGCCATCCTTGCCAAAAAAGAGCCAGTGAGTGAACTGATTAAATCCTTCCACCACATTCGTACAAGCGGTAATTTGTTGCCGCATCGCTGGATCAGAAATGTACTGCAACAAAAACACCGTTCGCATCACCAGTTCTAATTCTCGAAATGCTTGATAGAGCTTATTTTTACGACTACTGCTGCCAAGTTTGCGTAGAATAGCAGAAGGCAACAACTTACCTGATCTGATTGACAGTGCAACTCGCATCAAATCCTGCCAGTGAGTCTGAATCAGTTTCCAATTGACCACTTCAGTAAATAAAGGATCAAGGTATTCATACACAGCATCCTGGCTTGGACGCACAAAGGTGTAGTCCTTCCAGTTGCGAATTCTAGGCATCAACTTGATACCCAGCAGGTACGCTAAACCGAAGACTGGAACTGACTGTCCTTGAGTATCAGCATGAAGGGTATCGGGTTGAATGTCGGAAGTGTTTTTCAGCAATCCATCTAAGATGTAAACCGCCTCCCATACCCCACAAGCAATGAAATGAGTGAATAGCGCGATGTAAGTATCGGAAACATGGTGATAAGCAATGCCACTGTACCCGCCGTAACGAATGTGGTACTCCGATAGCAAGTTGTTCTCATAGGTCTCGAACTTACAACCATCGGCAGCAGCGCGTTTACCTGTACCCCAAAGCTTAGGCAAATTGAGGCGGTTGTAGGCATTGATCATGTCTGTCATGGCTGCCTGTAATTTGGGCACGTTGATGTGGCGACGATGAATGTAGGACACCTGGTGAGACGTAATGTGTCCACGGGTGTGCCTTGCTGTTTGATTAGCACCTAAATTGCAACCTAACCCAAATACAGTCAAAAGGTAGCGCTCTACAGGATTGTCTAGCTTCGGTTCTGAACCCGATTCTGGACCGAAGTGACGAGTCCAGTTCAGCCAATGTTAAACATTAGCGAGGATGTCGAGAATACTGCGCTCTGGTAACCGTTGCTGAATCAACGCTTCTAGCTTGTCAGCACCTGCTGGTTTAGTTAGAGATGGAACACGCTTGAGGACTGGTTCTCCCATTGCGCTAATCGTGACTTGAGTGCCATCTTTGCAGACCTGATCTACGGTGGTCGCCACTTGTGTCAACCATTGCTGCAAGTGCTTGACAAAGGTTTCTGGTGTCGCTGGAATTTCTAACTCTTGGCAAAACTGTTCAATTTGCGGCTCACAAATATCCCAAGCAAGCAATTGTTCGCCGAAGTCAGCAAAGGATTCTGAGCCCACAACACAAGCATCGCCAGTCTTCAGCTCTGCTGCCAGGTAAGTGAAAAGGCAAATTTCAAGAAGAGGGCGGACAAACAGTTCAGTGTCATTCTGGCGCACGACAACTAAACGTCGCCATGGATCACTTACGAAGCTTAAATCAATGCCATTGGTCGGTAAATGTCGCCGCCGCCGATGCTCATGTTGCAATACAAAGGCAAGCGCTTCCATTAACGTCTGGTCTTGCGTGGTTGAACGAATGTCCAATGAACGCAATAGGCTGAAAAGAGCCTTGCGATGGGGAATATAAAACCGCCAGAGCAATGGTAAGTGATTGTCGCCGTTGTAAGCAGCGATCTCCTCATATTGCTCTAGAATCTCAGCAGCACCTCCATGAGCCGCTAACAAGTTTTTTACTTGCGCGCCTAATGCCGCATTGTCCTGATTTTCACCCGACGCTCTGACGATTTGGGCAAAGACACTCAACAGCGTCTCTGCTTGGGCACGGTGCTTCTCCCGCAGTTCGACCAGTCTGTTTTTTGCCTGGTGTGGAGTTTCTGCATTCGTTTGAGAAACATCTCAACGAGAGCATCTCGCGTTTTGACTTGCGCTTGATAGAGCAAGCACAGCAACAGGGTACGGCGCTTCGGCAATTTGATGTCCTGTAACTCTGTGCTATCAAGCACCTTCGCTTGTTGGGCAAAGGCTTTAATTTTGGCAGGGGCAATGGGTGATAGAGAACGCTTGGCATCTCCAAATCCCATCAATCGGTCAAACTTTGATTGAAGCTGCTGGAGGTGAGACAGAGTGGCGCTTTTGGCAGGTGACTTGAGCAGATTCAAGGTCGCCTGTGAGTCTGAAGCATCTGGTAACAGGAGTCTATCCAGATATGTTTGCTCGGCTTGTGTCAACCCATCAGATACCCGATGAAACAAGCGGGTGTTGATAATTGACCGAACATTTCCAGCTAAGCGATCAAGTGTGCTGAAAGCAGGCAATTCGTAACGCTCTTTAATCAATGCTTCAATGGCGATGTTAATCAAGTCTGCGGGATGGTCTTTGACCTCAGCAGCAGTTGTGAGCGCCCCTGCTGCCAATTTTTGAGCTTCTCTGCTATATGGTTTGACACCCAGATATTCTCGAATTGCCTGTTGATATCGATACCGTGAGGGTAGGGTTGGAATGGCTGAAACCCAGGAGTTTAATTTGAGACAAGAACGAAGATGGGTGATAACGGCGACAGGAACAAACTCAGGATGAGGGAAATAGCCTAAACGCTGAAAAGATTTGAGCATGACGGCCATTCGCAACAACCCACTTTTGCCTCGAACCTGGGCTTGTGCGAATTGCACCTCTTCAGGAGTTGGCGTGTAGAGGTCTGCTAACTCTTTAGCGGATGGATTGAGCTTGAATCGAGGGTAGGCAGTGCGTTCAATCGCGGTCATGAGTCTGAAAGTCACCCTGACTTGGCAAGTCACCCTAGATTATCAGGCAGTCAAAAGTCTTGACTTGAGTATCAGTATAAGATTAAGTTGTCTCAAAAGGCGGTGGACTAAAAGTGGACTGTATGACAGGTTTTGTAGTACGACAAAAGCCTTGAAATGCCGTGAGAATACGATGTTAGTCAAGTGCTGCGCAAATAGCTGAAACCTCTACTGGATAATGCCTTTTACTCAGTCTCAAAAGTTTGGTTAATTGCGTCATGCAGCAGGTAGCCCAACGGATAGTAAAGCCATTTATCAATGCCTGAAGTGCAGAAGGAGAAAGGCTTAACGAGATCCGTGGCACTATTTTACACGTATCCCGAATCAATCCCATCATCATCGACGACAGATTGCAGCGAAACAAAGCCAAAAACTGCCCAGCTGCCTGATGCACGCTAAGGGTAGCCCACAGTTGCTGAAAGGGCAGCAGTCATTCGTAAGCAGTTGGTTTGCCTTCATTACGTCAACCTATCGGGCTTGAGAGATTGTACTATCCGACTGAAGCAGCTAATCTGCAAGTAAATCGGCTGCGTCGTCCAGCCACCATTGCTGAGCTAATGGGCAATATTATCAAGGGCAATTGTCATTGCGAACCTTCCCATCAGGCATGATCGTTTTACACAAAAAAGCATCCATCACCAACCCATCTATCTTTGCTCCGCTCAGGTTGGCGCTTTCTAGACTGCCCTTAGTTAAGGTTGCACCCCGTAAATCAGCATTACGGAGATCGGCATTCGTAAAGAAAGTCCCGTCCATCCTAGCGCCTCTAAGGTCAGCCTTTTGAAGGTTTGCGCCGCCCGTAAAAAAGGTGTTAGTGAGTGTGCTCCCTCGCAGATCCGCACCCCTCAAATCTGCACCTAGAAAAACAATATTGCTGAGATTAGCACCGCGTAAATTAACTTCTCGCAATATCGCTCCGCTTAAGTTCCGGTCTAGGTATTTTTTAGTGCTCATGTCAACGCCTCGGAGGTCACAGCCCGCACACTCAAAGGCAGTGCTTTTGGACTGAGCCCTTACAATCTGATTCGCACTAAAGGTGGTCAATAAGACTGTCAGGATAACAAGGGTTCTTTGGGTTGGCATTCTCATCATTTTCTGTGAGGTGGGTAATCGCTTTTAGGCGGAACTTACGTACAGCATAGAAGAAATACGATGATGTTCTAGACATGTGGCTCAGGATTGTTCAAATCCGATTCCAACAACAGTTCATAGAAAGCTATCCACACGTTTAGAACACGCTCGACCAGCCCCTGCCCGCCGTGCCCCAACTCAACTAATAAGCCCTGAGCAATCGCCCAGGGCCCCTTTTGATAAATGCCGGCCTGATGAGGTGGCTAGCGGTTTTGAATGTTCTTTCATCATGGATGACTCCGTGATCTAGAGATAGCGGCAAATTACCCAATTTTTCCCCATGGCACCTGGGTAGCTCCTGGATCAGGACCGAGAAATGAGTGGGCAAGGTCAGCCGGTTCAGCCCTGTCCAAAGTCATCCAGCTGTCAGTTGGTCAATCCATGCTGGCTCACAGTTGCCGCCTCAGCACCAGCTGAATTGAAAGCTCGCTCCAGACGCATGACGTGCTTAGCCTTGGTCGATAGAGCGTTAGAGTCCAGCCAATTCAGGAGCAAAGCATCCGTTGAAAATAGGCCAGGGCCATTGACGATGAAGAACAGGAAACAAGCGGCATAGACCGCAGACAGCTCAAGGTAAGGAATACTCAGACCCGCGACTAGGATGTGATGATACATCGCAACGCACATCGTGCTAAACAACCCGAAGGCGGCAGGACGAGCTAGAAAACCAATTGCTAGCAATGGTGCCCCAATCAGTTCTGTGTAGGCGGCAACGTAGCTAAAGAAGATTGGAAACGGCAAGCCAATCACTTTTACATAGGCTTCAGCAAAGCCGGGGATATCTGCTAGCTTATCCAGACCGTTGTGAACCATCATGATCCCTAGACAAACTCGTAATATGGCCCAAGCGAATTGGGACCAGAAGCCTGGGCTTGTACTCGACTTAAAGAGCTGCGAGATGAGAGAAGTAGGCATGATTAAGGAGGTGAGGTATTAAGTTGTATTAAATCTGCTTGATATATCTTAACATTTTCACTCAGGTCAAATTGCGCTTCCCAGCGAACCAAGATCTCGCTCAGCGTTAAAAACTAGACTGCTCCACGGGTAGAACTCAAGTAGTGCAGGCCCGATACTTTTCCAAAAGCGTCAACTATGTAAATATTTTGTTACACTAGTTCATATCGCGTAATAAATGGACATAAAACCGTAAATCAGGTTTTATCCCACTTAAGGCTCAAGAGATAATTATGAATCAAGCAAACGAACTCACTTTAGAACAAGAATTTAGCCTCAGAAGCTTTGCCGATCTGGTAGAGCAAATGTCTCACGAACAAGCTCAAGCGTTTCTGGTTGAGCAGCACCGTCTCATGCTGCGGCGGGAAACGGTGTATCGTGAGCTGCTGAAGCACGAATGGAAATTGGATTCAGATTTTGTCTCTCCTTAAATCGCTTTGCGCTGTCCTCACCTGCTCCATGGTGGACGCAATCTAGCGGTATTAAGCTGGACGGCTAAATCTTGACGCCAGATAGGTCATAGATGCCTCTAAGGGTAGATAGCCATACTTGAGGCTACAAATATTATAAGGTGTAACAAATTATGAAGGAATGTGAACCATGCAAGCGAACAAATCCACTGGCTTACCTCCAGTCGCTCAGGAATACAACGGAGCTGATCGCAACGCTTTTCTGTTTGGTTGGAACCCTCAAGCTGAGTTGTGGAACGGGCGTTTAGCCATGATTGGCTTTACCGCTTACCTTCTGTGGGATTTGGCAGGAGTTAGCGTGCTGCGCGACCTTCTACACCTAGTCAAGTAGACCTTAGACATCTTTCCCAGGGCTAGAAGCGCATGGGAATGCTCTCCCTATCTAATAAAACTGCATCAACTGAGTAAGTCCCTTTTCACCGTTGGAGAGGGGCTTTTGTTTAGGCGGCCTCAAGTCGGGGTTGAGCCGAGATACGTGAAACTTTTTTATCATATCGGACTCAAACTCATTG
>NZ_JCACCM010000180.1:0-7318 GCF_059501405.1 Myxacorys sp. | reverse complement strand
ATTATCTCATCTCGTCACTGTTCTCTATTCTCCCTTATTTACCGACAAGTCTAGTAGTTTGTCTTCAGTCGTCTCCAATTGGCTCTTGCGTCCTGCTCCATAGCGCCGTTGCCGAGTTCTCCCTTGAATATGGTGTCTCTCGACATAGCTGATCCAGCCGGGCTCGAACGACTCCAACAATTGCTCAAACTCCTTGACTTTGAGTCCAGTCAAACTCTGGAGGACATGAGGTTTATTTCTGACACTGCTGTAGCTCAACATGGCAGGCGGTTCAGCTTTCGAGCGAGAATAACTATATGTCTTCTAGATTAAGCTATTGCCGATTAAGTCTAATAAAGGAAACGTCATGATGAGCAAATTTCAAAATCCTAATTTCTGAGCAGATCGGCTTTCTCCTTCCGCTAAAGAGCAAGCTTGCTCCGCTGAAATTGATCCTGTCAGGGCATATCAAATGTCTTTAACTCGTGCTGATCTTGAATCCAGTCAAATCCAGCAGGTTATCGTCCGCTCGGATCGCCGTCCTCCTACTTTGAGTGAAGCTGAACTGCAAGCTTCGATGAACGGAATCCTTCAGCAGCACACAACTCACTCAGATATCTGGATCTTTGCCTATGGTTCCTTAATTTGGAATCCGATTATCCAATTTGCTGAACGTCGCGTTGGCACAATCTACGGCTTCCACCGCCGCTTCTGTTTATGGACACCCTATGGCAGAGGGACACCAGAGAACCGAGGGCTCGTTCTGGGTCTAGACCGAGGGGGCAGTTGTCGAGGAATTGCTTATCGGATTGCGCCTGCGGAGGTTGCCACAGAACTTCCCTTATTGTGGCGACGAGAAATGATGATGGGTTGTTATCGGCCTCGATGGGTAAAGGTCATTGATGGAGCAGACACCTGGCAGGCGATCGCCTTTGTGGTGAACTCCCAGCACCAGGCTTACGCGGGTCAAGTTGAGCCAGATGTGATAGTGGAGCATCTGGCAACTGCCAGTGGCACGTTAGGTTCCTGTGCTGACTACCTTCAACAAACAATCGAGGGACTAACCCAGGTTGGGATTCAAGATAAGGCGTTGCTACGTCTTCAGCAACAAGTTCTGTCTCAGCAGCGATTCGCTTGAATTGAGACCTGAAAACAGCCTCAAACCTTGTAGTTGCCCTTACTGATAACTCGGCGATCTCGAATTTCATTGCTAAACAAAGACGATCTGCTAAGACAAGCGCTTTGGTTGTGTCGCAAAAACGAGTCAGTGGTAAGGTAGGTGAGTCCGGAGACGCCTGACTCCTCTTCGAGGTCTACTTCCCTCTGTTTAAGTAGCGGCACTTTTTGCCCGAAATCATCCTGCTCAATGTCCGATGGTACTGTCGCCAGCGGCCTTTCCTGAATCCCTTTTAAATACAGAGGGCGTGAACCGTTCAGGGGCAGGGTTAATTCATTGTGATAATAGAGGATGAGGGGGATAGGGTTGCTTCCTATTCCCCTCATCCTAAGCAGTGGCAATGGCTATCACCCTAATTGAAGCCCTTCAGCAAGTCAAAGACTTCCGAGCCGCGAACGTTTATCTGTCTGTTGCTAGACCAAAATAAGTACATCCTTTGTGAAAGAAGCTAAGCAGCATACATTCGCCATATTGATCTTCAAACTCACTGTGCAACAGTGTAATTGTAGACATTTCGCGCAATCTCATGCTTGTTTTGATAGGTGGTGTAAATTCAAAGTGTTCTACAGTTTTATCTTCAAAAACAACGATCGCTGACTCACATAAATAGTCATCGCCCGCTTGAAACAAGTGAATTGTTGCGGTGGGATGGAAGCAAAAGTCTGCTGGATTGTCAATAGCTTTTTTAAGTTTGATGACTTCAGGATTCTGTGTATCACCTATAAGAAAACTTGTCGCCTTAATAATCAAGTCTCTTATTCTGTTGTGATGCTTTAGGTCTTCCTGCAACACTTCAATTTGGGATTCTAGATCTTTGTTGTTCATTGTTTTTCCTGATTATGGTGTTTTTAGAACTATGTTGCTTGGCGGAATTCGCGAACAGTTCAATTTATAAATCAAAAGAACGGTCACAAGCATAGCGCTATAAGGTTTACGTTTATCTAGCTTGCTGGCAGCAGTGTCAGCGCGGCCCTTGCTTGATTCTACTAAGCATTTTTACTCAATTTTGCTTCGATTGTTATCTATAGCTTGGCGACATAGAGCGAGAAACGGCTCCCTTGAAAGTTGCGACAGGCATCGGCAGACTCATTGATCTAGAGCAGATTCGGAAAGCGCCTTGACACGGCTAGATAAATACTGAGCGCTCGATCAAAAAGTTTTCTTGATTTCTTCCCTGTTTAAAACAACAACGATTTTCTCCATTATTGCCACTAGCTACTTACGAGTCATCCTTTGCGAGCAATGGACTCAATGCTTTTTCATCTTCTCGTTACCGTAGTGGTTCAATCGATATATCTGTGAAAAAGGTGAACTGTCTAAAACTTCCAATCGGATGATGCGAGAATTCTATCCTGGAACTATTCTTTTTTGCTGTATTCTGACTAAGCGATAGTCTCCTTGCTAATTGTAATTAGTCTTCTTATGCCAAGAAACTCCAATACCTTATCTCCAACCGAAAAAGTGAAAGTCGCTTTAGATTGCTTACATCGTGAATTACTCGGCGACCCGAACGCAAGTAAGACCGTCGCTCAGAAGTATGACCTGTCGACTCGCAGTGTGACGGTTCTAAAGCAGCAAGCTCTCGACATCCTGCAACAGGGCTTTAGTCCTTCTACAACTCCTGCTGCAACCCCCCATCGAGCTTCTATTCATGAGCAAACGCTTGATCAGGCGTTGAACGCACTTTTCAACTCTCCTCCGACGACAGAAGCGCAACGGGAGGAGCCAGAAGCCGAACAAGACGAGGCAGAGGGCATCACGATTGACGAGGTGTTTGCAGCGATCGTTGCCTACAACAAAGCCAAGAAAGAGCCCCCGATTTACATCTCACAGGGCATTCTCCAGAAGATTAGTGGTCAGTCTGCTTCTGAGGTGAAAGTGTGGTTTGCCCAGCATGAGTCAGAAGTGAGTGCGCATAACGCTAAGTATGACCTCACGCCGATCACTAACCGCAGAATTAAGCGTAATTTTGATTATGGGGAAGCGTTAGGTTTGGGAGCAGAGCAATAATTCTCTGTCTACTCATCGGTTTTGTCATCCTGAGCACGTTTCGCCCGCTAGATGTCCTTCGTGGTCGGGCAGTTCATCCGACCATTCGGGTCGCAAGGTCATCTTTAATTGAATTGCATCTTTATTATTCGAGGATCTATTAGATCAAGCGTTTGACCCTTGGAGACGAAATCGTTTAGACATCCTGCCGATGGTGAGGCTGATGAGACTTGACACCACTTCTGAAGGAATGCGAAGTCTTGATGCCCTCGCTCACTTCTGACCCTTGCAAATGCACCTCCTCCTGGATTAACGTGATGCCTCTCTCATCGTCTATCAAACCTTAGGATCACGACTATGGAACATCAGCCCACCCGTGGAGCACCAACCAGTTCAACCGACTTCTACACCCTGTTTACGAAGAAACTGAAAAGCAAGGGAATTACTCTAGAGCACCTTCTACAGGTTGAGAACAAGACGACCTTCACGAAAGGTGATCTGGCTCAGAAATTCGCAGACTATATTCAGAATGACGAGCATCTCTACCGCCTCGACCAGCACGGAAAAAAGCTGGCCCTCTCGAGACGCCAGATCTTTCAGCAATTTGCCAGTCATTATGCCAATGGAATCATTCAAACGCTGGGTTTGCAGATCAAGCCACCAGAACAGGTCAGAACGCTCTTCAAAACAGAACGACTGCTCCAGTTCATTCGACAATCCCCGCTCGAGGAAGAACTTCAGTTCTAAGCATGCCGCTTCTGGGATGCTGTTCGTTCGTTAGAAACATTCAGCAATTTCAATCTGCCCGGCTCACGCTCGATTCAAGTGGCACTTGAATCGTCATTAGCGCTGAATTCACAGCTTAGGATCAGACATCTAAGCGCTAGAGACGAGTTAATCTCGATACGGGATCCCAATCACATGGGCACCTCACTCCAAATTATCCGTCTCTCACCAAACGTCAGGCTTCCCATCAAAGCATGGGAGAGTAGTGGTCGATCAGGAGATGTCCAAATCTCTACCTGCACTTGCGTCATTACTTCCACACCGCCTAACGTTGCTGGCCTATCACAACTAGAACTTAAAACCAGACGGCGGCTTTCACCCATCTATAACCTGGAACCGAAGCACTTCAATTCCATTCTTGAAGAAAGCAATCCATGTCTTCCGTATCTATTTCACAACAAGCATATTGCATTCAATATTTATGTCGGCTACGATATGCATATGCAATCTTTCGTCCACTGATATGCCTAGAAAGTGGCTCGCACACCGGATCGGCGAGGAATACCTCCCCTTCCTTCAATCGGTGAAACCGACGGCGGCTGGACATAAGAAACTTCAGAAGTTCACCGAACAACTGCGACAAGAGTGGACGGACCGAGGTCTAGGATCGCTCCAGCAGCAGCAAGGATGCATGGATCAACTGAGGCGCTCGATTAAAGATACGCTCGGCGAAGACCACTTCTCGCTCGATTTCATCGGCTTTTCTACAGCTGAGTACACCGCGCTCAACGACGAGAAACAACGCAGTGTTGCCGAGCGCAATGAAGCGGTGAAATTCATCGACAATCCAGATGCAATCGTTGCCCAAGCCGTACGGCTACTCGAGAAAGAGGATTGGGCAGACGTCGCCGCAGGGTTAGCCGTGCTCACCGGGCGACGCGTGAGTGAATTACTCTCAACGGCCCAGTTTCAAAAGAAAACGCAGTGGAGTGTTGTGTTCTCCGGAGCCTTAAAACGCAGAGGCGAGCCTCAATTGCTTCAGTTTGAGATTCCTACCCTGACAACCGCTGACCGAGTCTGCAAAGCCCTCGCTAAAATCCGCAAACAACTGCCTCAAGCCGCCTCATTGACCGGGGGAGAAATTAATCAAAAATATAGCGATAAAGTTGCAGCGGCGTGCGATCGCCACTTTGAAGGACTGGTACCGCCTCGATCTGGAGGTAATCTCTACACTCACCTGTTTCGAGCCGTGTATGCCACGATCGCCACATTCTGGTACTGTCCACCCAATGTCGATGCGGTCGAATTTCGAGCGGCCATCCAGGGGCACTATCAAGTCTTAGATGCCGACAATCCCACGCTCAAACGATCGCTGGCAGCCTCGCGCCATTATGCCGATTTCGACATCGCTGACTCAGTCATTGCCCAGTATGGGGGCAAGCGCAAAGGCATCAAGCTCGGGCTGGCCGGAATTGAACCGATTGAACCGTTTAGGCAGATGGAAACAACCCAGAAAAAACCCCTGAACCGTAAGCGAAAAATCAGCACCCTGCGCTACTACGCCCAAGACCACGATCGCTGGGTAGCGGTGCTCGACACGATCTCACCCGAGGCAAAAAACCAAGGTGAGCGCACCTCTCAGCTCCTCAACTGGATTGAAGCCCAGCTCCAGAAAAACTCAACGGAGCCCCTTCCAGAAGCTCCCCAGGAAAAAGCTCTACTCATTGAACCCATCCTTGAACCCGAACTGACGCAGCAAGAGCCGGAATCCGAGCCCACACCAGAGCAAGAGAAGGAAAAAGCTCCTGTGCTTGACCCCACGGTGCAATTGCTCGTTTCGCAAATGGCTCAAGTGATGGAATCGGTTGCGGGTCTCACCCATGCTCTCACCGGGCAAAGGCAAGCCGCTCCCGCTGCGGTACCGCTTCCCCATCGACCCACCCCCACGACTCAAGCTTCAGCAGCAGAAAGAGTTCAACCCGTCCGCCCTCGAGCGACGGGTGGCAAATCCAGAGAGATCATTAACGCGGCCATTGATGCGATTATGGCCCACAACAACACGCCAGACCGCTTGTATGACCAGAAGTGGGCCATTAGCATCAATGCCCTGAAAGAATTCTCCAGATCCCAATACACGATTCAACAAGTTCTAAGCGAGCGACGGGATGAAATTGTAGCCCACCACGAGCAGCATCAAATGGATGCCGCAAAACACAACCATAAACATAAGGGAAAACACAAAATTACGGATGTGATTGTCCTAGACATAGAATCACAACCCGATTGAGAGGGCCAACCGCTTCTTTAAACTCTACCCCTCAAGCCCAATTACTTTTCTAAATTGAGTGCTAAGAGACACTCGACAAGGGGTGTGACAGTAACATGACCAGAAGAACGCTCAACATTTTCCTTCCCTTTCCATCTCAAATTCTTTAATACTTAAAACCTAAGATGTTATGAAGCACCCCAAGTGCTTTTAAAGGTTTCTGTCGCGGGACGGTCTTCTCGATTGCCCGTGGGACTTCTTTTCTTCTCTCACGGACACTTCGTGTTGACCGTCCCGTGGGAGGTTTTTTTTCTTCAATTTCTCCTCACATCCCTTTATACTCCTCTTTGAATTGCACGGGCAGTTCATGATCAAACACGGCATCAGGTGGTTGAGACAAGTACTGGAGCCAAACACTTCGTAAAGCTTGGCCGTGACAACCAAGCCTAAGAGACCGTTTGGGTCGTAGCGTTGGATGCAGTGAAAGCTGCCGGTCCAATGCGAGGAGGGCATGGAGGATATAAAACCCCAAAAGGGACACAATCCCTCCATTTCTATTCCATCACACTAAAATAGATAGGGCGACCGTGACAGACTTAGTCATCACACTAAGCCGTACTGTGAGAATGGGTGAA
This sequence comes from Myxacorys sp., assembly GCF_059501405.1. Taxonomy (NCBI): domain Bacteria; kingdom Bacillati; phylum Cyanobacteriota; class Cyanophyceae; order Leptolyngbyales; family Leptolyngbyaceae; genus Myxacorys; species Myxacorys sp. The sequence goes on along the minus strand of NZ_JCACCM010000180.1, from coordinate 546 downwards.
AATCCCAATGAGGGGATGAAAGCTTGCCAGAATCGACGCTTTTCAGGCGCATAACCTCATCCCGCGTAGGGAGTTCTTAAGGTGGCAACACCTAGGACCGGAAAGAGGCTTTCTTTTCGGCAAGGCTACAACATAGCCTTGATGAATAGCTCAACTATGAATCAGCGGTTTAGTTCTGGAAACTGCGGGCGGGTAAGAACTTCTAGTGGTGCCAGGGCAAAGCGCGAATCGAGCCGGACGTGGTAAGAGGGGTTTGTAGTCTCTACCCTCCCAAATCTGCAATGAAAAAAGGATAACCTTTAGCGACCGGCTTTTGTGAGTCGTAACTCACTAGCAACACCTGTCGAAGTTTTAAGACTCTCAGTACTAAACGGGCAACATCTATGGATACCGGATGGGGGAGCAATCACATTCGGCGCGTTGCCAAGCACAACGTAATCCAAACTCCGTAGATCGATGAGCGGGATCTGAGTAGGAGATTTAGGGAGCCGCCCTGCTTGACTGACAGAAGTACTGGAAGTTGAAACGAAAGCTAGGAGGGAAGCA
>NZ_JCACCM010000179.1:0-7329 GCF_059501405.1 Myxacorys sp. | reverse complement strand
ATCTCATCTCGTCACTGTTCTCTATTCTCCCTTATTTACCGACAAGTCTATTACCTACTTCAAAAAGTTAAAAGCTTCAGAGAGTGAATGTCTCTATCGGGCGACTGAAGCGTATCTTCTTGAAGAGAAAAGTATTCATCACCCTTCATCTTGCTCAGGCTAAAGCAGCACGGTTTCCCGCCGAATATATTGATTTGCTTTTGCGTAATCTCCTATCGAGCAGCAAACTGATTTCAGGCTACCCAGGATATGTTCTTCGAGTTGGTCGTCACCCATCTGTCGGGCAAGAGTGAGCCGTTGCTCATAACACTCAATCGCTTCAGCCGACCGCCCCGATGCGTCGTAAAAAACACAGAGACTCGCGAGAGCTTGTTCTTGCGATCGCGTATCATTCAATTCCTTAGCTAGGGTCAAGCGCTGCTGATTGTACGCGATCGCTTGGTCATAATCACCCAGCATGTAGCACGCATTAATCAAATTTCGCAGCACTTGCGCTTCAAGCCGCTGATCACGCAGGGTTTGAGCCAAGGCGAGTCGGTGTTGATAATAGGCGATCGCCAAACTGTAGTCGCCCTGGGCATAAAAGGCATTGCCTAAGTTCTTCAGAATTTGTCCTTGGGCTTTAACATCGTTCAGTTGTTGCGCGATCGCGAGGGCAGCTTGTTCACACCCGATCGCGCAGTCTGGCTTATCAGCTGCCTTGTAAGCTAAGCCCAAATTGTTGAAAGCCGCCATTTCTCCCGCTCGATCCTGGAGGTGTTGAGCCAACTCAAGACTCTGCTCCTGATATTCAATCGCTTTTGCGGAATCTTTGAGATGACGGTAGGCATTGCCCAGTGTCGCTAATGTGCTTACGCGGTGGGCGCAGCTTTTAAGCCGCTCTGACGCTGCTAGGCTGTGTTGGGAGTAGTCAATTGCCTTACTGTAGTCACCCAAGCTGTAGCAAGCAAAGCCTAGATAACTGAGCGTCGTTTCGGCTCCTGCTTGATCTTCTAGTTCCCAGTAGAATAACTGCGCTCTTTGCAGGGTTTGCACAGCTATTTGAAACTGTCCCTGCTGGTAATAGTCGATGCCTTGGTTTAAAGACCGATCTGCCTCAGCCCTACGATCGTCATCCGTTGCGGTAGAACTAGGTAGATCGGGGACAACGGGCGGATTGAGAGTATCTCGTTCATCGGGTGGAATGTCACTCCCTACCTTATGGTCATCGTGGTAGTTACTCATCTCTAAACACCTACCCTCCTTCTATGTCCTGAGCAGTTCTAGAACATGACATCCAGAGTTTAACCTCTTTCTAAAGAGGGGTGTTCAGTATAATTTCAGGTTTTATTGGGTGATCTTTCGGAATATTGGGCTAAGTTGCGTGGGAAGCGTTAGTTGGACAACCTCTCTCCAGTTTTACAATTAGCCCTATCCATCCGCCCTAATTCCCTATTTTCTTTGTTGCGCTAACCAATCCAACATCAACTGATTGACGACATCAGGACGTTCATCGTGAGGACAATGCCCTGTGTCAGGAATGGCAACAAATTTAACGTCACGCGATGTCGTTAGTGACTGATAGACCGCAGCACCAGCGATCGGCGTCCACGGATCAGCCTCTCCCCAAAGCACCAAAAGCGGCTTCTCAATTCGCGGGAGTAGCTCGGTGGGTCGTGGACCTGCAGGAGCCGTCAAAATGGCGGCAAAAACCTGCTGAGCGCCTGGCTCGCAAGAAGGTGTGTACAGTAACTCAACGAGTTCATCTGTAATGGCATCCGGATCGCGATAAACCTGCTTGAGACTGCTGCGAATTCTTGCCTTCTGTCGTACCCGGTTGAACAACCAAGGACCGAACCGTTTAGAGTTTACCGCTTTAGCAAACGTTCCCATGACCAGCCGGAGCGGTAGACTCAGTTCTTCGGGACGGTGATTGAGACCTCCAGCTGGGTTAAGCAAAATACCCCCAGCGGCAATTTCTGGATGCTCTGCTAGAACCATCAAGCAGAGCAAGCCTCCGATCGAATTTCCCGCAAAATAGGCGGGCTGACCAATCTGAGCGCTCCAAAAATCTTTGATTAGCTCAACCCACAGTTCGACCGTGTACGCGATCGCAGGTTTTGCTGACCCACCAAATCCCAACAGATCTAGAGCAAAGACCTGATATCCTGCTTCTGCCAGAACCGGAATATTTTTACGCCAATGCCCAATTGACGCCCCAAATCCATGAATTAGCACTAGGGGACGCCCGCTTCCTTGCACCGTGTATTGAATTTGATGACCGTTCCACTCCCAGATCATCTTCTCAAGAGTAAGCGGAGTTAGAGAAGTTAGCTGCTGTTCAGTCGTCACAGTTTTGTATGAAGTTTTCTAAAGATATCTTCATTATATATCTCTCCATTGGCAGCAGATTCGATAGAAAACGCCTGTGAAGCAGAGATGATCTCTGCTTCACAGGCGTCCTACATTCTGCTTCAGGCTTTCGGTTTAGTGGTGGTGATGTCCACCATGTTGATGATCATGACCATGACTGTGACCATGAGCGTGATGATCGTGGGTATGAGCTGCCAGTGCAGGATTCACCGCGATCGCTTGTTCAGATAACAGAGCTTCGATCTGAGGATGTGCCCATTCCGCAGTCATTTGCAGAAATTCCGAATTGTCGTTGACACACGGCATTTGAATATAGGTGACGTCAGGATGCTTGCGGCGCAATCCGTGAATGATGTGATCTACATCCAGTAGCGTTTCATGATTTTCGGTCGCAAATCCGATCGGCATAAAGATCAGGGCTTTTGCGCCCACCGCGATCAGATTCTTAGCGGCAAGGTCAGCATTGGGCTGAGTCCACTCAATCAGTGGGGTTTGGTGATTGAGCCAGCCCACGGAGATTAGCGGATAGCGATAGATTAAGCGATCGCGCACCTGATCGTAGAGCGCCTGACTTTCTGTAATGCCCGATGTGAATCCTTTCGCCTTGTGCGGGCAACCATGATTCATCAAAATGATGCCAATTTCTGACGGCAGAAACGCTTGAGCTAATTTCTCTTGAATCTCGTCTTCGACAAGCTTCGCCATCAGATCAAGATATTCAGGCTTATCAAAAAACGATGGAATATAGCGCGTTCCCTTCAGCCAGTGTTCTTCTCCATCGTCGGCTAACTCGGCTAGGGCTTTGTTCACTTGCTCGACTGCAATTCCGCTCGTGAAGATCGAATCAACGACCAGCAACGGATAAATGAGCAGTTTGTCAAATCCTTGCTCCTTAATCTCAGCAAGGACTTGGTTGGGCAAGAACGGCTTACAGAAGTTAAAGGCTTTAAAAACTTGGATGCGATCGCCCCACGTTTCTTTTAATGCCGCTTCAACGCCTGCTCGCTGCTGCTCAAAAATAGCATTATGGGGTGAGATGAAGTGATCGTGCTGATGGCTCCATTCATGCAGATCGAACATCGCCAAAAGCTTAGCCAAAGGAGGATAAATCCAGGTTGGAACTGGGGCAAACTTGGCAGTTAATAAGTTAAGGGCTTGCTCGTTGTAATTGGCAAAGTCCTCGTAGCTTTCGACTTCACCATAGCCCATGAGCAGAACAGCAACTCGCTCTGTTCCTGCTGATGCTGTATCCGATTGATGCAGTTTTTCTGGCGTTGCAACCACGTCGCGTTCCTCATTTTCTTATAGCTAATGGGACTCCGCAGAACCTTTTGTCTAGTTCTAAACGTCCTCCGTTTACTACGCTAACATCCCCTACTAGGGGATGGGATAGGGAGAAAATCTTTTGTTATTAAAATACACCTGGAGAAAGAGGGGATAGAGTTGGGCTCGGGATTAAAGATGAAAATAGTAATCTGTCCAGGAATGCACTCGTCAGAATTAACAGAGAAGTTTGTCGCAAGTTTAGACAGACCTGAAGAGGAGTTTCTGATTTTTCCAAGCGATCGCATTCCTGTCTATTCTCCGCATCACATTCTAGAGTTCCTTCAATCCCGCACTCCACGCTCTACACCTCTAATCTTCATTGGATTTAGCGCTGGGGTTGTGGGCGCGATCGCAGCCGCTAATCGATGGCACACCCAAGGCGGGATCATTCGATCCCTGATCGCGATTGATGGGTGGGGTGTACCTCTGTTTGGCAACTTCCCGATCTATCGTCTTAGCCACGATTACTTTACACACTGGAGTTCTGCGCTACTGGGGAGCGGTACAGATAGCTTCTACGCCGATCCTCCTGTGGAGCATCTCGATCTGTGGCGATCGCCTCAAACTGTCACAGGGCACAGGGTATCTTCCAGCAAACATCCTGCACGACTCACCGCCGCCACCTTCCTAACGACCCTGCTCGACAACTACAGTCGCGATCTTTAGCCTCTGCCGAATTTACAACCTGTGATTTGGTTAGCATTCTATGACGTGATCGACTCGCATTGTATGGCTCTATTTGCAACCCTTTCCGCGATTTTACTGAGGGTTTAGCCCACATTTTTAGGGTTTCTTTGTACCTTATCCCTCGACAGGAATCGTAATCAGCACTACACTAAAACCTTATCTACTGCATCATTAGATACAGAATTATAGATACAGAAATCTTCCATCTTCAATAGCTTTGGTGAGGTCCTCCCAGTGCAGTTGCAGCAACGATCGGCGGTTCAACGGGTGACGGGTGCTTTCGCATTAATGGACAGTTTGCGACGGCATGGCGTCAAACATATTTTTGGGTATCCTGGCGGTGCAATTCTGCCAATTTATGACGAGGTATATCGCTCGGAAGTGGCTGGGTTTGTGAAGCATATTCTCGTGCGGCACGAACAAGGTGCGGCTCACGCGGCAGATGGCTATGCACGAGCAACGGGAGAAGTGGGCGTTTGCTTTGCCACATCAGGGCCGGGCGCGACGAATCTTGTAACCGGGATCGCAACGGCTCACATGGACTCCATTCCAATGGTGATTGTGACCGGACAAGTGCCGCGCAAAGCGATCGGCAGTGATGCGTTTCAAGAAACCGACATTTACGGGATCACGCTGCCGATTGTGAAGCACTCCTATGTGGTGCGCGATGGCCGAGATATGGCGCGAATTGTTGCGGAGGCCTTTTACATTGCGAAGACGGGCAGACCGGGACCTGTGCTGATTGACATCCCTAAAGATGTCGGAACAGAAGAGTTTGACTACGTTCCAGTCGAGCCAGGATCAGTACGGTTGCCCGGTTATCGTCCGACGGTGAAGGGTAATCCGCGTCAAATTGGGCAAGCGCTGAAGCTGATCCGACAGTCAGAACGTCCGTTACTTTACGTCGGTGGCGGCGCGATCGCGGCGGGGGCACATGCTGAAGTCAAAGAATTAGCCGAACGCTTCCAGCTTCCGGTGACGACAACGTTGATGGGGATCGGCGCGTTTGATGAGCATCACCCACTCGCCGTGGGTATGTTGGGAATGCACGGAACGGCTTATGCTAACTTCGCCGTGACCGAGTGCGATTTGTTGATCGCGGTGGGGGCACGATTTGACGATCGCGTGACGGGTAAACTGTCCGAGTTTGCCGCGCGCGCGAAAGTGATTCACATTGACATTGATCCCGCCGAAGTTGCGAAAGTGCGGACGCCCGATGTGCCGATCGTCGGTGATGTTCGTCAAGTCCTAACCGATCTGTTAGAGCGCAGCCGAGATGAAGGCGACCCAACCAATCCAGATCTGACAAAAGCTTGGTTAGCGCGAGTTGATGCTTGGCGCACCGACTACCCGCTAGAAGCGCCCCAATATCCAGGAGTGTTGTCTCCTCAAGAAGTGATTGCCGAAGTGGGGCGGCAAGCTCCAAATGCTTACTACACGACGGATGTCGGTCAACATCAGATGTGGGCAGCCCAGTTTTTAAAGAATGGTCCGCGTCGCTGGATCTCCAGTGCAGGACTCGGCACGATGGGCTTTGGTCTTCCGGCAGCGATGGGCGCGAAGGTTGCTGTTCCCGATGAAGAAGTGATCTGTATTAGCGGTGACTCCAGTTTCCAGATGAACTTGCAGGAGTTAGGAACGCTGGCGCAACATGGCATTCATGTGAAGACCATGATCATCAACAATGGGTGGCAAGGCATGGTGCGCCAATGGCAAGAAGCGTTTTACGACGAACGCTATTCCTCGTCTAACATGCAGGTCGGCGTGCCTGATTTTGTGAAGTTGGCGGATGCTTACGGCGTCAAGGGCATGCTCGTTGAGTCGCGGGACGAATTGAGCAGCGCGATCGCAGAAATGCTGGCTCACGAAGGAGCTGTGTTAATGGATGTTCGAGTCAAAAAAGATGAGAATTGCTATCCAATGGTTCCATCGGGAGCAAGTAATGCTCAGATGATCGGGTTGCCCGTGCGCACAAAACTCGATCAGGTGACGGAGCTTGTTTACTGTAGTCATTGCGGAGCGAAGAATGTTTCGACGCACAAGTTCTGTCCTGAGTGCGGTACGAAAGCTTAATTGAGTGTTTAGCGTTGAGCCTGGTGCAGTGATAGTTGCACCAGGCTTCTTGCTGAGCGTTCCTTGTCTAGGGCTGCTTCAAACCTGAGCGACTGGTTGAGAATGATATTACGCTTTGAGCCGTACCGCTTCTAAATCAAGTTCATGTTCTAGTCGATGCAGCACTTCGTCATCAATTACTCCCTGGTTCCGCAACTTAAAACGATTTTACGTTCGGCAGCGACAGCTTCTCGTTGCAAAATCTTGAGTGCTGCCAGTTGCTCATAGCGCTCTTCTGTCACTTTAAACCTGCCAGGGAAACAATTCATCAAGACAATTAAGCACTCTCGTTTCTAGCTCATTGAGTTCTCTGACCTCGGGTCTTATATCGGGGTTATAGCGATCGGGAAGTTGTCCTCCCACTTGCTTGAGCCAATGAATTACGGTGGTATGATGCACGCCTTCGACCCGTTGGATGCCGCGAAAACTCATGCTATTAACATGCATTTTTAGGCACTCTCGCTTGATGTCCTCGCCATATCCTCTGAATGGCTCATGGGCATCAATAAACAAACTGCCGCCAACAATTAACACAGATGTGATTCTGTTTCCCTTTCTTCTTGCCATTCTTGGGGATAGATCTGCACTGGCAGTCAGGGCATTGCATCACCATCAACCTCAATTCATACGCTCAATATGCAACGCCGATCGCAGTCTTGTTCCTCATCCCCCTGGATAGTACGAATTCTAAACATACTCTTAAGATAGATTTACATGACTTAACAATTCGGTTAATGTAGTCACATACATTCGTTCCGAGAGGAACACCTTCAAACCACTTCGGAATTATATAAACTATGACGACTACCTTACAGAGACGCGAAAGCGCAAATCTGTGGTCACAGTTTTGCA
>NZ_JCACCM010000178.1:0-7339 GCF_059501405.1 Myxacorys sp. | reverse complement strand
TATGAATTTGGACGGGCGGTTTGACTGATGAATCCCCATGTCTAGAACACGACCCCCAAGCAGATTGGCTTGATACGTCTCGATACACATAGAGCTATGGGCGCTGAGATATGGGGAACCTAATCCCAATCAACGACGATCGCTAGCTCTATACCAATGCCAAATCGTGGTATGGAAACTGCGGTAATTTCGGTTGACAGTAGAAGTTTTTTTGCAGGTAGACAAACTGAGTGCCTAGCTCTAAAGTTTTTGAATGGATTAGCGCACGGCGTAGCTCCGAACCTTTGGAGCGTTGCGACAGATATTCACGCTGCCGAGCACCCTTATCAGCATCTCTATGTGGCGAAGGTTGGGAGAGAAATTTGTTCAGTGGCGTTGCTTCGGTGCAATGGCGATCGGCTCTTCGGCAACGGCGATCGCACTGCAATTGACAGGAGCATTTCAACTGCTGGAGCTAACAACCTTCGATCACTGGATTCGGCTGCGCCCAGCTGCACCGATTGACCGTCGGGTTGTGCTGGTCACAATTGATGAGCAAGATATTGCTCGATTGCGTCGTTCTGCGATTTCGGATGAGACATTAGCAACGCTGCTGCAAAAGCTCAAGCAGCACCGCCCAAGCGTTATTGGTTTAAATCTCTATCGCGATCTGCCGGTCGAACCAGGGCATCAGGCACTGTTAGATGTTTTTGCTACGACTCCAAACTTAATTGGGGTGGAGAAAGTGCTGAGTGCGCCCAATGACTCGGCGATCGCAGCCCCGCCGATTTTGCGCGATCGCGATCAGGTTGCTGCTAGTGATTTAGTCCCCGATATCGATGGCAGGATTCGACGCGGGCTAATCTCAATGCGCATCAGTAGCTCGTCTGGAAAGCAGACCAAAACAATTCTGACGTTGGGAACGAAACTTGCCTTGATCTACTTAGCGTCGAAGCAGATTGAACCAGAAAGAATTGATCCGGATGGGACGCGCATTCGGCTTGGCAAAACACAACTCGTAGCATTAGAAAACCACGAAGGGGGGTATGTGCGAGCCGATATTGGCGGCTATCAGATTTTGACGAACGTTCGTCGAGAGCATCTAGAGTTCTCTAGAATTTCGCTAACGGATGTTTTGCAGGATAAAATTCCTGCCAATTTAATCGCAGGGCGGATTGTTTTTGTCGGGGCAACCGCTGCCAGTTTGGGAGGTCGGTTTTATACCTCCCATACCACGAGTGTTGAAACTCAATCATCGGGTGTAGAACTGCAAGCGAGTCTTGCCAACCAGTTAGTCAGCGCTGCTCTCGATGGAGGGCCTTTGCTAAGAGGCCTTTCTGAACCGCTTGAATGGAGTTGGATTTTTCTATGGTCGTGTGTCGGCACTGGGCTGGGCGGACTGCTGCGATCGCCTCGTTCAGGCATGGTTGCGATTCCTGTGACGGTAGTTGGATTATTTGGGGGAGTGTATATTCTGTTTCTAGGAGGCTGGTGGCTTCCGACCGCTTCAGCGATCGCAGCGTTGGGCGGGGCTGGATTAGCCAGTCGAGGACTGCTGATGTGGAAACAGTTGCAGCAGTCTAATCAAGCATTAAGTGACTATGCAAAAACACTAGAACTTAAAGTTCAGGAACGCACCCATGAACTGATTCAGCAAAACTTAGTGTTGGAAAGAGCAAGGCAAGAAGCAGAAGCGGCCAATCGAGCGAAGACTACTTTTCTTGCCAATATTAATCACGAACTACGAACGCCACTATCTATCATTTATAGCAGTAGCGAACTGATTGCCTACGATAAATCACTCAATCCAAAACATCGAGAACGACTATCGACTATCGATCGCAGCGTACAACACTTGTTGAATTTAATTAACAGCGTTCTGGAGTTAGCTAGACTAGAGGCAGAAGTTGTAGAACCTGAACTACAAGCTGTATCGTTGTGGGCTGAATTAGAAGCGCTGCAACTCATGTTTCGCCCTCAAGCCGTGGCAAAAGGGCTTGAATTTTGCTGCATTTATGCTCCCGATCTGCCAAAAACTATTCAAACGGATGGGCAAAAGCTGCGTCAGGTTTTGATCAATTTGCTAAACAATGCAATTAAATTTACCGATAGTGGACGGATTACGCTACGAGTTTTTTCCCGTCCTGCGGCTCAAAAAAATTCTGAGCAGTTGCATTTTGAAGTTGAAGACACTGGAGCAGGTATTGCCCCAGATGAATTAGAGCAGCTTTTTCAGGCGTTTGTGCAGACAGAGTCAGGGCGTAAATCGAGACAAGGAACGGGATTAGGATTAGCGATCAGTCGTCAGTTTATAAAGTTGATGGGCAGCGAGATTCAGGTTCAAAGCAAGATTGGAGGGGGAACTAAATTTTCATTTGCGCTGCCATTACAAACAATGAAATCTATTGAATCTATTATCTAATTGCATATCTATTTACTTATGTATTACCTGATTGTGTATACATCATATCAACCGTGCTGCAACTTGCACTTTACTTAACTTCCGAACCAATCGTTTTGCTTGATGTAAATACAATGGAAATGGCAACTGGGCAGGTAATGCAGCCATCAATCCTCTAGCAGTGCTGATGTCGCAGCCTGATATCCGTACGATCTCAGCGGCTCCATCAAACGTCGCATCGTGAGACATTGCGTTTTTGAGCTGCACCCTGTGCGATCGCGGTGCTAACACTCCCTGCTCAATGCGTTTGAGTCCTTCAATTGGCGCAATTACGACTAAGCGATCGCTCACCTTTACCCAAGGCGGTTTTGAGATTGCCGACGAGCAACGGCATATGAGGAGATCCCAGAGCGGGTGCTGTTTCATGAATGTCAACAAACGGCTGCTTGAGGTCTTGCAGTAAGAGAGCAATCCGTTGCCCTAACCGTCCTAAGCCAACCAGAACAACATGATCGTTTTTCGGGATTGGTGGTCGTCTCGTAAACTGAAACCGCTTGTACTAAAGCTTTACACGCTCCTCCTAGAAGATTTGCGTGCGGTTTTCAAAAAACCAGATATTCTGTTGTGGGTCTCCGAAATTTTCCTGATAGAAAGCGATTTGTTCTGTTAAAGAATACAACTCCATTTCAGCAACGCGCCGTTTGTCCTCTTCCTTTAAGTACGAACATCGTCCCCCATGTTTCCTCCCCCATTCATTGCCCAGCCTGACTTTAACGTTGTTTCTAATTCACTTGCTCAAATTGCTCACCATGTCAAAGGCTTGAGCCGTGGTTCCTCTAAAGTTGCGCGAAGCGCTAATCCCACCGAGCAAGTCAATCAAAACTCTCTAAAAGTGCTTCCTGCCGTTGCTCATCCCGAACGAAACGGTCAGCGTCCTGAATTTTCTCGCCCAGCGTTCATCTCGCCTCAGCGCGGTTCCTGTGGAGTAGCGCCCTGCGCCAATCGGGCGACGCCGCGATCGGGTGGTCAACTCTATGCTCAACGTCTCGCCGCTCTTCGTGAGGGGAAGCTTTACACCCGGCTGCCGATCGATAGTTTTAGTAACGCGTGGCAGCAAACCTCGCAGCAGCCAACCTACAAGCAATGGCGTGACCTCCTGGCTTTAGAAGCAAAAGCTGTGTCTGCTCGGCAATCGAGTCGCGATTTGTCGGTGTTGCTGGGTGATTCACTCAGTTTATGGTTTCCGAGCGATCGCTTGCCAAGTGATCAACTTTGGTTAAACCAAGGCATTTCTGGCGATACGACTCGCAACATACTGGCGCGATTGTCTGCTTTTGGGAAAGCTCGTCCTAAGCTGATTTATCTGATGGCGGGCGTCAATGACCTGAAGTTGGGAGCCACCGATACAGAAATTGTGTGGAATCTACAAACCATTGTGCGACGGCTGCGAACCGAGCATCCTCACGCTCAACTGATTGTGCAGTCCATTTTGCCAACGCGATCGCCGATGATCCAAAACGCTCGAATTCCGGTGATCAATCGGCAGATCGCCGCGATCGCACAGCGAGAAGGAGCGACTTATTTAGATTTGTATTCTCAGTTTGTGGCGCAAGATGGCGAGTTGATGCCAGCCTACACCGTAGATGGAATTCACCTCAGCGCTCAAGGCTACGAGCGGTGGCAATCAGTGGTACAACGCGCAGAACTGCGGCTTGCGCGAGGCACTTAAGAAGAATTCAGGATGAGGATGGTGTCACTTCTAAGAGCTGCTACCAATAGCGTCTAACATTGCTAAATAAAAATGTTTTCTCTATTTGTAGCGTCTCTTGGAGATGATCATGTATCTTGTACTCTAGAGCTAGACTATTAGATAAAGTATAAATGTACTGAATTCTAACGCTAGAGGTCTAAGTTCATCCCTCCTCCCTCATTCTTCATCCCTACCATGAACGTTCCTCGCTTGCATCCAGATACGATCGAGCAAGTCAAACAACGAGCCGATATTGTCGATGTCGTCTCTGAGCATGTTGTGCTGAAGAAGCAAGGGAAAGACTTCACTGGTTTGTGTCCATTCCACGATGACAAGTCTCCCAGCTTTAGCGTCAGTCCTAGTAAGCAGTTCTACTACTGCTTTAGCTGCGGAGCAGGCGGAAATGCCATCAAGTTCTTAATGGAACTCGGTAAGCGCAACTTTAGCGAGGTGGTTTTAGAGTTAGCCAAAAAGTATCAAGTTTCGGTTCAAACGCTTCAAGTCGAAGAACGACAAGAACTCCAGCGACAAATATCGGTTCGTGAGCAGCTTTATGAAATTCTGGCGATCGCAGCCAAATTCTACGAGCATGCGCTGCATCAATCTCAAGGACGTGCCGCACTTACCTATTTGCGGGAAGACCGTAAACTCAGTCCAGCAACGATCGGGCAGTTTGGGTTGGGCTACGCTCCGGGCGGATGGGAAACGCTGCACGACTATCTGGTTGAGCAGAAAAAATATCCGGTGGCGTTGGTGGAGAAAGCAGGATTGGTGGTGCCGCGCAAGACAGGCGATGGCTACTACGACAGGTTCCGCGATCGCTTAATGATTCCGATCCACGATTTGCAAGGACGGGTGATTGGATTTGGCGGTCGAACCTTGAGCGACGAACAGCCGAAATATTTGAATTCTCCCGAAACTGAGCTATTTGATAAAGGAAAAACCTTATTTGGGTTAGATAAAGCGCGCGCTGCGATCGCAAAACAAGACCAAGCTGTGGTCGTCGAAGGCTACTTTGACGTGATTGCTCTTCACGCCGCCGGAATCGCTAACGCGGTTGCGTCATTGGGAACGGCGCTCAGCATTGCCCAAGTCCGGCAGCTTTTGCGCTTCAGCGAATCAAAGCGCGTGATTTTTAACTTTGACGCCGATCGCGCTGGAGTCCAAGCCGCAGAACGCGCGATCGGAGAAGTCGCTGCACTTGCCTATCAAGGGGAAGTCCGGCTTCATGTTCTCAATATTCCTAACGGCAAAGATCCAGACGACTTTCTCAAGTCTCATCCCTCCAAAGACTATCAATCCTTGCTCGATCAGGCTCCGCTTTGGATTGACTGGCAAATCCAGCAAGTCTTGCTGCACAAAGACCTGAAGCAGCCGAATCACTTTGAGCAAGCCGCTGTAGAAATCGTGTCGTTGCTGGGAAATTTGCCAAATCCTAACTTGCGGACGCATTACATTCAGCACGCTGCGGAATTGTTGAGCCAAAATAACAGCCGTCTCATGCCGCAAATTGAGGAGAACTTGCGGCTGCAAGTGCGTGGTCAACGCTGGCACGGACGATCGCAAAAATGGCAAACTCCTGGCGATCGCACGCTGCTTGAAGAATGCGAATCTCAACTGCTGCGAATTTATCTTCAGTCACCAGAGCATCGCCACCTCATTACCGAAGCGTTGGAGGCTCAGGACTTAGACTTTAGCCTGTCGCATCATCGCTTCTTGTGGCGACAAATTCAAGAGATTCAGAAAGACCAGAATCCCTCTGATCTAATGGAACAACTGCGCGATCGCTGCACCGAGTTTCCCCGCGAAATGAATCAAGTGTATGCGCTGTTTGAGCTAGACGAAAAAACGCAACTGGATGTTCTGCGATCGCCCTTAGTGATTCGCTCCGCCCTCGCAGGCATGGAGCAAGTCATGTGCGACAAGCGCCGACGCCATTTTCTAGATCTCTGGAAAGTCACCGATTGCGTCGCAACTCCGGAGTTAGGACAGTACTATGTTCAGAAGATGCAGGCAGAAGAACAGCGACTCAAAGAACTCGATCGTCAGCGTCGCACCAATTTTACTGATCTCGTAAAAGTTCCTCTGGAGCAGTCCCTCTAATTGCAAAACTGCTTAGTCACAGTACAGTTTAATTGAGTTACAAGGTATCATCCTTGCAAAGGTGATATGGCATCCAGTATTCTGGACGATTGTTGTTTTGAATCACTTCATCAAAAATTTTGATGAGCCAGTCTTCAAAAGAGTTGGCAATAACGTGTTCTGCTTGCCACTCTTCAAACAAACAATCATGTTCACTATCGAGTACTTTGTACTCTGAATCAACAGAACTTGTGATATCAAAACTGCAAAAATCGCCTGTACCTATATAGCCTAAATAACAGAAAGCAATATATTTTTTCTCACCATCATCCTCGACATAAACTACATCTTGCTCTTGATTAAATGGAACAAGAGCACTTGTACTTTGAATCAGAATTCCGCTATCAGCCCACCAAGATGTCGTACTCTGAATATTCTCAAATCTCGGCTGGTCGCTGCAAAAAAGATGCGCTCCGTTACTAAATTTCAAAAATTCTTTGTAGCTATTAGGCAGGACGAATCCAAGCTCTTCTTCACAGCGCCGAATTTCATCCTGAGTAGCAGGAGAATTGAATTTGAACCCTAGTTGAGTGTTTTGAGCTTTTAATATTTTTTGTGTTTGCTCAATCTTCTCTGGACGCCATGTATACATAAGCTATCTAAGTTTTCAAGGAAAGAGATTTTGACTAACGGATAGGCTTCACTCTGTCTTTCTTTTTGCTTTCAATTCGTCAAATATCCTTATGGCTCTCTCATCTTCTCGCTTAAGTTCTTCTTCCGTTTTCGTTTCTGGAGCAAATTCAATCTCCTCCAACCTCTTTCTTTCTTCCTCCATTTCTTGTCTCTGTTTTGGTGTTCTCTGCGCCATCTCTCTCGCGAACGCATCAGCTTGGTCTTGCTGAGCTTTTCTTTCCATCTCCTCTATCTTCTTCAGCACATTATCAGGCAATATAATTTCATTTTCTTTTGAACTATGGTTTGAGTTTTGCGTCATTAGTTTAACCTCACTAATTGCAAATCTGCCTGCATTTGAAGAGCCAGAAAAGGATCCAACCATAGCCGAAGTGATCGCTATAGCCCTACTAATCCAGGTTAGGACGTATAGTAGAGCCATAATGCATGATCAA
>NZ_JCACCM010000177.1:0-7385 GCF_059501405.1 Myxacorys sp. | reverse complement strand
TGTGTCGATGCCGCCTTCAGGCATTGTCCTAACGTACTCGCGTAGCGCTATATCAATGGAGGTATGACATGCGATTTCACCACATGAATTATCAACGAATTGGCTACGTCGGTTACAAGCTCTACAGCTTGGGCTGGCGGAGTGGATTGCATAACGGTTTACCGTTGGGTCAACATCGGTTACTGAGTCTGTTTTTCCATTACCGCCGAGGGTTTGCAGAGGGTTCTGAGTGGGTCAGAGACGGTCGCCTCGAAAGAAATTTACGTTGAATCCGCTGCCACTGCGATTACGCCTCAACCAATTGGTTTTCCTGCCGCAAATAGGACTCAATGAAAGCATCTAATTCTCCATTCATCACATCCTGAACCGCCGTTGTTTCAACATTCGTCCGCAGATCCTTCACCATCTGGTAAGGATGGAACACATAGTTGCGAATCTGTGTGCCCCAGGCCGCTTCTACCATGTCGCCCCGGATATCAGAAATCTCCTTAGCCCGTTGTTCTTGGGCAATCACAAGCAGCCTTGACTTCAAAAGCGCCAGGGCTTTCTCCTTGTTTTGAAGCTGCGATCGCTCCTCAGTACAGCGCACTGCTAACCCAGTCGGCTTGTGGACAATCCGCACCGCCGTTTCAACTTTGTTGACGTTCTGCCCACCTTTTCCGCCTGCCCGTGTTGTCGTAATTTCTAAGTCCTTATCTGGAATATTGAGCTGCACCGAAGTATCAATCATCGGCATGACTTCAACCCCTGCAAAACTCGTTTGCCGCTTGTCGTTGGCATTAAAGGGTGAAATCCGCACCAGACGATGAGTTCCTTTTTCGGACTTGAGATAGCCGTAAGCATAGCGCCCTTCAATTTCTAGCGTGGCTGACTTGATGCCTGCCTCGTCTCCTTCTGATAGCTCCATCAGGTGGACTTTGTAGCGGTGCGCTTCACCCCAACGGGTATACATCCTCATCAGCATCTCTGCCCAATCTTGCGCGTCCGTTCCCCCTGCCCCGGCATTAATGGTGAGAACGGCCCCTTTCGCATCGTAGGGGCCTGACAACATTTGCTGGAGTTCCCACTGGTCGAGTTCGCGCTTAAGTTGAGTGGTTTTTGCCTCAGCTTCTTCAAGCAGCGATTGATCCAGTTCTAAATCAAGTAGTTCTAGCGTAGCTTCAGCGTCCGCCAAGTACGCTTTCCATTGGTCAAACTGCTGAAGATGAGATTTGTAATCGTTTAATTCTTGTAGCGATCGCTGGGCTTGGGTTTGATCATCCCAAAAATCGGGTTGCGACGCGATCTGCTCCAAGTCTTGAATTTTGGCAGTCAGAGCAGGAACGTCAAAGATAGTCCTGGGTTTTACCCAGGCGCGAAGATAACAAGTCTACGTCACGTTTCAGGTCTACAGTATCCATACGGTTTTGAGATTCTCTCAGACAGTATTGATAATTTTAGTAGAAACTCGAACGATTGGCTTCGCTAAACTTCCGCCGCTGCACTAGCCGCACATGACTCGCCGCATCTGCCGCAAATTTGTCGGCAAATCTAGCTGAATTGCCTGCTCGATCAATACTCTGGGAACAGGAATCACCGGTGTTGCTTGTACCAAGTAGGTCAAGACCGTTCCCCCGTTATAGCTTTTGATCTGAAGGTCTGCCGAGAAATCGCTAAAGCTGCCTGATTCGAGCGAAAACTGAATGCGTTGATACTGCGTTTCTAACACTTTGAGGTAAATATCGACTTGAGCCGTAAAAAACAAAAACGCTTTACTTGCTGCTTGATGCAGCCGTTTTAGAGAGCCAGCTTTAACCACCTGAATCACTTCACTGCGGGTGATGTCGGGAAAGTACTGTGTCCAGCGAGGGTAATCAGTTAGCTGATGCCAAACCTGCGATGCCTCAAGGGGAAGGTACATTTGAGCCGTCACCGCGCCGCCCCAAGCCGAATAGGGATGAGTTTTGAGCAGAATTTCCCCACCTAGCAGCATCGGATTAATACTTGTCGGATCAATGCTTGAAATCGCGATCGCGGTTCCCTCAGCATTATGCCCTGTGATAGCTATTCCACGATTTGTCACCTGATTCATAGACTCTACTCCTCAACGGTTCATCAAACTTGACATGAACTTACCGTTAACCATAGCAACAAACTTGTTGTAAAACAGTTAAAGCTGAATCAGGTCTGCGTGAAGATTTCGCGAAATCGATTGATTCAAAGTTATCAGAACTAGATTTGGGGAGTGGAGTAAAGCAGTCGTGTAGCATGAAGTATCGGAAGCACTATTGAGGACTAACCGTGCGCCAACCTTCAAGCTCTAGAGAAGTTGTATTTATTGGAGTATTAGCTCTAACCGCGATCGCATGGCTCTTACGCGGCATTGGGCTGCTCACGTTTCTACCTGGATTTGTACTGGGAATTTTGATATCGCTGTCGATCGCGCTAATTATCGTGAATGGCTTGATTGAAACAAGATGAAGTAGCAAAGACTACAACTCAAATTCATTCTCAACGCGTTCATTCTGCTAATTGCACTAATTGCAATTGAATAATGTCCTTGCTTCTATCTCTATCTATTCGCTCTTATGTTAGAGGAAGAACGAGAGAACGATTTCGTTTGAAACTCCTTTGGATACTACAAAACCTTTCTCTGGAGAGATTGGAGCGCAAGGCTTACACAGGATAATAATCTTACCGTATTCGATTTTTGTATTACTAACTTTAACGCTATGACATCTATTTCTTTACCGACTCGCGGACAAGTGGAGCGCTCTCTTTCGCAAAAAGTTTTAGCGCTTTACCGCTCTAGCCTGGGGCATCAACCTAGCAAGGTGCAGTGTCACATTTCAGACGGAAAAATTATGATTATTCTAGAAGATTCTATTACAAAACCGGAGCAGGTTTTGGTAGAACAGGGGCAACAAGATCTGGCCGAGAAAGTTCATGACGATCTAGATAAAGCGATCTGCCCTGAATTGAAAGCACTGATTGAAGAGATTGTCGGAGTGCAAGTGATTGATGTGCTAACTGATGCCAAATTTGATACTGGGCGCACGGGCACGATCGCGGTATTAGAAGACGCTCCCCAATTCCGAGATTCTCAAAGTCAGCGCCGCCCTAAAGATTCTGAGGACACATTAAATGACGCTGAATAATTTTCTCTAGATCAGTCAAATCATAAGGTTTACTGAGATAGTCATTGCAGCCCGCCTCTAGAATGCGATTGCGATCTTCTTTTCGAGCCGATGCTGTCAGCGCTACAATGGGAAGATCGGCTGTCTTTTGACATTCTCGGATGCGTCGTGCCACTTCCATGCCATCCATGTCAGGCAAAACGATATCGAGCAACAGCAGGTCTGGGGTTTTACCGTCAATCATTGCTAACGCAGATTTGCCATCGGTTGCGGTCATCAATGAGCAATCGATCGTATCCTGCAACTGATATTGCAGTAGAAATAAATTATCTTCGTTGTCGTCAACAGCAAGAATTAACGGTCTCCGAGACGGAATACACATAGCATTTGGGGACAGGGTTTTAAGGGAGATAGGTCAGACCTTCATCTGTAAACAAGCAATGCTCAAGGTTTAGGGTTAGCAAGACTTAGAAAGACATAGTATATTCAAGCGTCAGAAGTGAGCTAGAAAAGTTTGCCCAATCTCGCAGGTTATCTATTTCCTCTAGTTGCCAGATTTGCACGTCTTGCTGGATCCGCGCATTCTGTAAAGATCTCTAGAGTCTGTAAAGAATTATAACAAGTTAGTGAAGAAGCTTATACAATTGCACCAAGTTTCTAATCTATTTTCAATCTACCATAAGTTTTGAACGCTGCCGGACAAAGCAGAAAGTTTTAAGTTTTTAGCAACGTTTAACAAGAAGGCTTTGAAAGAGGTACTTATGGTACTCAATTTATGAAATACAAACTAAGGTAATAGCACCAGTAGAGTATATCTTGAAATACTAAATGTGACATTTCTGCTAGATTTACGGCACATTTCATGAAATCCAACCGACAATAAGGGCAGAAAGGCAATTCTGAGGTAAAAGAAATGCTGAGTACCCTTAAGTTATGGAGAGCGGGACATGGGAATCGCTACAGTTAATCCCAGCACCGGAGCAACGATACAAGCCTTTGATCCACTAACTGACGCTGAGCTAGACGCTAAAGTGGCACTAGCTCACAGCCGATTTTTAGATTATCGCTGGACACCGATACATCAGCGATCGCAGTGGCTCCACCAGGCGGCAACCCAATTAGAGAACGACAAACAGCACTATGCTGAACTGATGACGCTAGAGATGGGCAAACCGATCAAAGCGGCGATCGGGGAAGTTGAAAAATGTGCTTCGGTCTGTCGTTACTACGCCGATCACGCGCCCAAGTTTCTCGCAGACGTTCCGGCTCAGACCGATGCCTCGACCAGTTTTATCCGCTATCAGCCCCTGGGGGTCATTCTCGCGGTGATGCCGTGGAATTTTCCCTTTTGGCAGGTTTTTCGATTTGCGGCTCCTGCACTGATGGCAGGTAATGTCGGCGTGCTTAAACATGCCTCGAACGTGCCGCAGTGCGCTCTTGCGATCGAAGACATTTTTACCAAAGCGGGCTTCCCAACCGGAGCCTTCCAAACTCTATTAATCGGAGCCGATAGGATCGCCGGGTTGATGAGCGACGATCGGATCAAAGCTGCCACCTTAACTGGCAGTGAACCTGCTGGGGCAAGCTTAGCGGCAGCGGCAGGTAAGCAGATTAAAAGAGTTGTTTTAGAACTGGGAGGCAGCGATCCGTTCATCGTCATGCCGAGTGCGGATTTGGAGGCGGCGGTTGCAACGGCAGTCACGGCACGCATGATCAACAGTGGACAGTCCTGCATTGCGGCAAAGCGGTTTATTATTGCCGACGCGATCGCAGATGAATTCACTCACAAACTAATCGAACGCTACAAAGCTCTCAAGATCGGCGATCCAATGCATCCCGATACAGATATTGGCCCGTTAGCCACGCCTGACATTCTTCAGGACTTGGACCAGCAGGTCAAGACCTCGATCGACCAAGGCGCAACCTTATTGATCGGCGGAGAACCGATGCGCGGCTCTCCAACGCTCAGCGAAGCGAATCGGTCTGGAAATTTTTACCCGCCCACCGTTCTATCTGACATTCCCAAGGGAAGCCTAGCAGAGTACGACGAATTCTTTGGTCCGGTCGCGCTTCTATTTCGAGTTCCTGACATTTCAGCCGCCATTGCTCGCGCCAACGACTCTCCCTTTGGACTTGGCTCTAGTGCTTGGACACAGGACGATGAAGAGCGCGATCGCTTCATAGGCGAACTTGAATCCGGATCGGTCTTTATCAACGGTATGGTCAAGTCTGACCCGCGTTTGCCATTTGGCGGCATCAAACGTTCTGGCTTTGGACGCGAACTTGGAAAAGAAGGTTTGTATGAATTTGTCAATGTTAAAACAGTGTGGGTGAAATAGTAGGGATGAAGGATGAGAGATGAGGCATGAAAAGAAGAGTTCGCATTCTTTCATCCCTTATCCCTCAGTCTTCATCCTCCAATTAGGAGGATGAAATAAATGAGCGAAATGAATACGGCTGAACTATTAGTGCGCTGTCTCGAAGCAGAAGGCGTAGAGTATGTGTTTGGGTTGCCTGGGGAAGAAAACTTGCATGTCCTGGAGGCGCTAAAGGCATCTTCAATTCAGTTTATTACGACTCGCCATGAACAAGGAGCCGCGTTTATGGCAGACGTGTATGGGCGTTTGACCGGACGAGCCGGCGTCTGCCTCTCGACATTAGGACCTGGCGCAACCAATTTGATGACCGGCGTTGCTGATGCCAATCTCGATCGCGCTCCCTTGGTCGCAATTACGGGGCAAGTTGGAACCGATCGGATGCACATTGAATCGCACCAGTATCTTGATCTCGTGGCGATGTTTGCGCCCGTCACGAAATGGACGACCCAGATTGTGCGTCCCAGCAATACGGCAGAAATTGTGCGAAAAGCATTTAAAATCGCTCAAAGTGAAAATCCGGGAGCTGTTCACATTGATGTGCCTGAAAACATCGCGGCGATGCCCGTTCAGGGAAAACCGCTATTGGTAGACGATAGTGAAAAAACCTATGCTTCGTTTCACAGTATTGAAAAAGCCGCGATCGCAATCAATGACGCCAAAAATCCATTAATCCTCGTTGGAAATGGAGCGATTCGCTCTCACGCGAGTGAAATGCTGACGAAATTTGCGACGCGATTAAACATTCCTGTTGCCAACACCTTTATGGGTAAAGGCGTGATTCCCTATCCGCATCCTCTAGCGTTGTGGGCAGTGGGATTACAGCAGCGTGATTATATTAGCTGCGGATTTGATCAAGCCGATCTGGTGATTGCGATCGGGTATGACTTGATTGAATACTCGCCTAAGAAATGGAATCCTCGTGGCAATGTGCCCGTTGTTCATATCAGTGTTGCTCCGGCTGAAGTCGATAGCAGCTACATGCCGATTGCCGAAGTCGTCGGTGATATTTCTGATGCGTTGCAAGAAATTTTATATCGCTGCGATCGTGACGGCAAACCCGATCCTCAGGCGTTAAACCTGAGAGCTGACATCCGTGCCGACTATGCTCAACATGCGAAAGACGATGCTTTTCCGATTAAGCCACAAAAGATCGTTTACGATCTGCGGCAAGTGATGGGAGCCGATGATATCGTAATTTCAGATGTGGGCGCTCATAAAATGTGGATGGCGCGGCACTATCACTGCCACCGTCCCAATACCTGCATTATTTCTAACGGCTTTGCGGCGATGGGAATTGCAATTCCGGGTGCGATCGCGGCAAAGTTGGTTCATCCAACTCGCAAAGTTGTCGCAGTTACCGGAGATGGCGGGTTTATGATGAACTGCCAAGAACTCGAAACGGCGCTCCGGATCGGAACTCCGTTTGTCACGATTATTTTTAATGATGGTGGCTACGGCTTGATCGAGTGGAAGCAACAAAACCAGTTTGGGCATTCCAACTTTATTAAATTTACCAATCCTGATTTTGTTCGCTTTGCTGAAAGCATGGGACTCAAGGGCTATCGAGTCGAGTCTTGCGCCGATCTCATTCCAATTTTGAGAGAAGCTCTAGAGCAGGATGTGCCTGCCGTGATTGATTGCCCAGTGGATTACCGGGAGAACTTGAAGTTTACCCAGCGATCGGGAGAAGTAACCTGCCCGATCTAACAGACCGGGGTGTGGGGAGTAGAATAACGATGCTTTCCCCATACTCCTCATAGTCTCAGTTCCCAATCTAGACCTCTTGGAAGAACCCTATAGCGATCACATCTGAGGTCGCAGGGCATCGCGTCAGATCAATAGACTTAATCGGCAATAGCTTAATCTAGAAGACATATAGTTATTCTCGCTC
>NZ_JCACCM010000176.1:0-7655 GCF_059501405.1 Myxacorys sp. | reverse complement strand
TTTCGAGATGTGCCGATTCCATGCTAATTCATCTTCTCATTCAGCAACGCCGAAATTTTCTAGTCTAGAAATTAAATTGCAATCAAATCCTAAAACAGTTTCGCAAATGGTTTATATTGTACAAAATTTATCTATAAACTGAGACAAAAGCGATCGCGATTTTAGGCAGACGCGATAAGCAAAATGAGCGATGAGTCAACTATCCCAGCAAGCTAAACCAACAACCCAGTTGCACAAAAGAAACTGTGCAACGGCAGTTATTTCTTCTTGGGAACACTTAGCGTTGGCAACGACGGACGAGATGACTGAGGCGGAAGAGCATAGGCAACTCGTTCTTCTCGAACTGTCTCTGAAGAACGACGATAAAACTGCCACCACCGCAAACCAAGAGCGGCAGAAACGACACACAAGCCAAAGAAGACCAAAGACGAACTTTGGTCAATCCCCCCGATCGCTACATCCACCGCACCTGCCGTCAGGATAAAGCCCGTGATTGGCTCTTTTCCATAAACTGACTTCAATACCCGATTCCACACAGCGTTCATCACAGGTTGCTCGATTACAGCGACTTCTTATATTCTAAAACGTTCGACCTAGACCAATAGAACTCACCCGAGTAGAGCCTTCTAGCCCAAACGCTTTTGTTGACATTTCTAGAGATACTGTAAGTAAAACTACATGACCTCAGGAGGTAGGTTTGCCTAGTACGATACCTCCTTAACCTAATATCAGCGCTTATCTTAACCCAAGCCAAGATAAAACGCCTTGCCCAGTGACGTACTCGATCGCAAGCGCAATCACAAACCCAAGCATAGCTGCCCGACCATTAAGCCGCTCTGCATAGTCATTGAAGCCAAACTTAGGCTCTTCAAATTTAGGAGTGGTTGTGGGTTGGGTGGATGTCATGGTGTGTAACCTCAGCGTGTATAAACCTTAAGAGGAGCGAACCAACTACTGTTATTTCACTACTTGTCATTTCAAGGTAGATCGGCCAACAAGGCACTAAAAATTGACCTTGCTTTTACAATTCTTTACCTTGCTGTTCCTATTCTAAACGGGACTGAGACAGATTGCTCATGGATCTGCTAAACGGATGACTGTCATCAAAAACTAGGCACACTAAGCTAGAACTAGAGAGCCGCAAAAGAGGTTTAGATGGAAATTGGCGTTCCTAAAGAGACAAAGGATCAGGAGTTTCGCGTTGGTCTGACTCCAAGTAGTGTCCGAGTATTGGTCGAACAAGGACATTCAGTGTTTGTTGAGAAAGAAGCAGGGCTGGGATCGGGCTTCTCAGATGCAGACTATATCGCAGCGGGCGCAACGATGGTTCCCCTTGCGCATGATGTGTGGAATCGGGAACTCGTGGTGAAGGTCAAAGAACCCCTGACCTCTGAATATGAACTTCTCCGCAAGGAGCAAATTCTATTTACCTATTTGCATTTGGCGGCTAATCGCACTTTGACGGAGCGGTTATTAGCGTCAGGCGTAAGCGCGATCGCTTACGAAACGGTAGAACTGCCTGACCGACGCCTGCCGCTTTTAACACCTATGAGCATTATTGCTGGTCGGCTTTCGGTTCAATTTGGCGCACGTTTTCTGGAACGGCAGCAGGGCGGGCGGGGCGTTCTGTTGGGTGGCATTCCGGGGGTTAAGCCAGGTCGTGTGGTAATTTTGGGCGGCGGAGTTGTTGGCACTGAAGCGGCACGAATGGCGATCGGAATGGGCGCACAGGTACAAATTCTTGATGTAAGCGCCGATCGCTTGTCGTACTTAGAAACAATTTTTGGGTCACGAGTCGAGCTACTTTACAGCAACTCTAGCCACATTGAAGAAGTGGTTCCTAACGCAGATTTGCTGATCGGTGCCGTTCTAGTTTTAGCGAAGCGAGCGCCGATTCTGGTATCGCGCGAACTGGTCAAGCACATGCGTCCGGGTTCTGTGATTGTCGATGTTGCAGTCGATCAAGGCGGTTGCATCGAAACCATGCGTCCGACGTCGCACACGCATCCCACGTATGTTGAAGAAGGCGTTGTTCATTATGGTGTGCCAAATATGCCTGGAGCCGTTCCTTGGACAGCAACCCAAGCGCTTAACCACAGTACGCTGCCCTATGTGTCAAAACTTGCAAATGGCGGTTTAGCGGCGTTAGAACGCGATCCTATCCTGGCGAAAGGGTTGAATGTGCAGAATCATCATCTGATTCATCCTGCTGTTCAAGAGGTATTTCCAGACTTAGTTTAAGAAGCTGTTTAGGTGTATCTAGGTTTCCGATTTCTGGAAGAAATTAGAGCTATTTGTCAGGTTAGCTACAGCCAGGTCGAGACCGATCGCAACACGTCTGGAATTTCTTCTGCATCGGGCGGAAATTCCAACTGTGTCTCCGACAACCCTAGATAGCCTGACTCCATAAACGAGAGCAACATGCGTTTTAGGGCAAACCAGACTTCGGGTTCGTATTCCCAATCGCGCCCCCGGCTTGCCCGTCCCGCGATCGCTTTTAACGCCCAAAAATAGCTATTTCGCACCACCGATCCCCCTTTTTTGTAGGGAGGCACATCTTCATGATGCAAAAACAAGATGTTGTCTTCAATCCGCGCTCTCATGCCGTCAATTGGATAGTACAAATAGGTTAAATAATACAAACTAAAAAAGCTGCCCTACTTCAGGTAGCACATACCCAAGTAGGACAACTTTAAGTTGCATCAGAATTTTTTAGTAGCGAGAAGAATATCCGTTGCGACCACCGCCGCCACCACGGTTTCCACCGCCGCCGCTACGATTATCTTCACGGGGCTTCGCTTTGTTGACGCGCATATCGCGACCCATCCATTCTGCACCATCTAGGGCTTCAATCGCGGCTGTTTCTTCGTCATCGGATGACATTTCCACGAACCCAAAACCACGCACCCGACCGGTCTCACGATCCATCGGAAGCTGAACTCGCTTGACCGAACCATATTCTGCGAAAATAGCGGTCAAATCATCTTGCGTAACCTCATAAGAGAGATTACCTACGTAAATCGACATTGAAATGAATCTCCAGAAGCAGAAAGTGTAGAGATGGGAGATCTTGGAAAAAGCCTGCCTTAAGAAAAACCAACCTGTCAGCCTAGATGGAACTAAACGTGAGAGTTTTCAGAAAAACAAACGTGTAAACCGATCTTCATCCCTGTATCCCTAATGTAACACGATTTTTCAAGGTAGGATGCGATTTTAGGCGGCAATACCTCTCGGAAATTTAGGATCTCAAATCTCCCAAAGGCGAGATTTGTCGTTGGTTTTTGCCCCCTATTTTCTACCCTTAATATTTTGTCTGGAGAATGCATATGACTGGTTCACAGGTTGCTCCCTACGGGACTTGGAAGTCGCCTATCACATCCGATTTGATTGTTGCAGGTTCTATTGGGCTAGGACAAATTCAGCTAGATGGTCAGGATATTTATTGGGGTGAATCACGTCCTACAGAAGGCGGACGCAATGTCATCGTTCGCAGAACGCCAAATGGTGAAATAACTGACATGACACCCGCACCGTTTAATGCTCGAACTCGTGTTCATGAATACGGCGGTGGTGCGTTTAGTGTTGTCGATCGCGTGATTTATTTTTCTAATTTTTCTGATCAACGGCTTTATCGTCAGGTGATTCCTTTGGAGTTGAACGAAGCGCTGACCCCAGATGCGTCCCTTCCAATGACACCTGAACAATTGTTCCGATATGCCGATGTAATAGTTGATCCATTCCGAGAGCAACTAATTTGTGTTCGAGAAGACCATACCGTTGCGGATCGAGAAGTAATCAATACCATCATCAGCGTTCCGTTGGATGGACGGGATCAAAACGTTCTCATTTCTGGCAGCGATTTTTATGCTTTCCCGCGTCTCAGTCCTGATGGCTCTATGCTGGCGTGGATTAGTTGGAATCATCCGCATATGCCGTGGGATGAAACGGAACTGTGGGTTGGTCAGGTGCAAGCGGATGGCTCTATTACAGAGGTGCAAAAGATTGCAGGGGATCACGAATCGATTTTTCAGCCCCAATGGTCGCCGGATGGCCGGTTGTATTTTGTCAGCGATCGCACAAATTGGTGGAATCTCTACCGTTGGACTCCGATGGATGGAGAAATCGAAGCGCTGTGTCCAAAAGAGGCGGAATTTGGGCTGCCGCTGTGGGTGTTTGGCATGTCAACGTATGGGTTTGCGAATCGCGATCTCTTAATTTGCACCTACACTCAGAACGGTATCAGCCAATTAGCAAGTCTTGATCTCAACCGTCTTGAGTTAAGCGATCTTTCTACGCCTTATACCAGCATTGCTGGGTTACATGTCAACGCAGAACATGCGGTTTTTGTGGGAGGTTCACCCACCGAGCCAAGCGGGATCGTTCGATTCGATTTATCAACTGAGCAATGCGAGGTGTTGCGTCGAGCTAGCGAATTAAAAATTGATTCAGGGTATCTCTCCATTCCCGAAGCAATCGAGTTTCCGACTGAGAACGGCTTGACTGCTCACGCCCTGTATTATGCTCCCAAGAATCAGGACTACACCGCGCCAGAGGGTGAACGTCCTCCCATGTTGGTTAAAAGTCACGGTGGGCCAACGGCGGCAACATCTGCGTCGTTAAGTCTCAGCATCCAGTATTGGACGAGTCGCGGCTTTGCCTTTTTGGATGTGAATTATGGCGGCAGCACGGGGTATGGACGCGCGTATCGGGAACGCCTGAAGCGGCAGTGGGGCATTGTGGATGTGGATGACTGTGCAAATGGAGCTAAATATCTGGCTGAGCAGGGGAAGGTGGATGGCGATCGCTTAGTGATTACGGGCGGCAGTGCGGGCGGATACACAACGCTGTGTGCCTTGACGTTTCGAGATACGTTCAAAGCGGGTGCAAGTCACTACGGCGTCAGCGATCTCAAAGCTTTGGCAGAAGACACGCACAAGTTTGAGTCGCGCTATCTAGATGGATTAATTGGAGTGTATCCAGACGAGAAGGAGTTGTATGACCAGCGATCGCCGATCAGCGCTGTTGATCGCTTATCGTGTCCAGTGATTTTTTTTCAGGGAGACGAAGATAAAATTGTGCCGCCCAACCAAGCAGAAATGATGGTAAACGCGCTAAGAGATAAAGGGCTACCTGTTGCCTATGTTCTGTTTGAAGGAGAGCAACACGGATTTCGTAAAGCTGAAAACATTAAACGCGCTCTAGACGGCGAATTCTATTTTTACTCGCGGGTCTTCGGCTATGAGGCTGCGGAGGAGATCAATCCGGTCGCGATCGCAAATCTCTAAATCAACAAATCTCTAAATCAACAAATCTCTAAATCAACAAATCTCTAAATCAATAGGTGTATGAAATCAATGGCTATCAGAATGGATCTGCGATTGGCTCTGCCAAGCTCCGAAGGATCGCAAGGCATCGACCTCGATCGCCCTCCTGAGACGTAGAGATTTAAGGCGAGACTGCGATACTGTTAAAAGGGGATACATCTCGGTTATAGAGTCAATGACAGTCGCGGTTTCGCTTCAGAATGTTCACAAGGTTTATGGTACAGTCCCCGTGGTCAATGGTCTCTCATTTGAGATTCAAGCGGGAGAAATGTTTGGGTTGCTAGGTCCAAACGGAGCAGGCAAATCAACCACAATTCGGATGCTGACGACGTTGACGAAACCATCTGATGGTTTGATTCAGGTAGCAGGCTTTGATGTGATGCGTCACCGATCGCAGGTCAAACAACGAATCGGAGTAGTGCTGCAAGCAGTAAGCATCGATAGTGATCTGACCGTTTGGGAGAACATGGAATACCACGGGCGACTGCATCACATTCCCAAAGCGCAACGACAACACGATATTGATCGCTGGTTAGACTATATGGAGTTGCTCGATCGACGAGATGCGATCGCAAAAACACTATCGGGCGGCATGAAGCGGCGATTGCAAATTGCCAGAGCTTTATTACACCAGCCAGAAATTTTATTTCTAGATGAACCAACGGTGGGGCTTGATCCCCAAACTCGTCGCCGTCTATGGGAAATCATTCGAGATCTCAACAAGCAAGGTATGACGATGTTGCTGACGACGCATTATATGGATGAAGTGGAATATTTATGCGATCGCATCGGCATTCTAGATAACGGAAAATTAATTGAATTAGGAACGCTACAAGATCTGCGTCATAAACACGGTGAAGGGCTAGTCATGAAACAGAATGGAGATCGTTGGGACTACAAATTTTTTCCTACAGTCCATGATGCAAATATGTATCTAAATGAGCAGTCCAATAAAACAGGAATGATGACACGTCCATCCAATCTAGAAGACATTTTTGTAGAATTGACCGGACGCAATTTAGATTAACCTCACCTCTTGCGTTGGTCTAGGGCATGTTTTAAAATCCGTCGCAGCGATCGCATCCCGCCCGTGATTAAAGTTCAGCGTAGGATAGAACGCAGTGCAAGAGTGTTAAAACACACTAGTTTACGGATTAGCTTACTTAGCTGTGTCTTCAAACAGCTTGTGTTTGGATTAAAACTATAACCTGAGCAGATCTTTAGATCTTTAGAGGGATCAGCAAAAAATCTGAGGCATCAACAAAGTCAGAGATAAGTTTGATCGTTCGTTGAACAAAAGTTCAAGACATTCATCTGAAGAATGTCTGTGATCAGATTTGCGCGGTTTTGTGAGAATGCTGACCAGCAGAGCGGTTTACCTGCGTGATCCTCAAAGATTAGTAGTAATTTCAGTGAACGGAACCTTCTTATCTAAATCGTTCGGATACAGCAACGCTTGGTCAGACAACTGATTTAAACTAAAGAGCTTCTCTCATGCCTGCCAAAAAGTTTTCACGTTTAAGTGCTTCCCCTGCATAAAACCCGAAAAGCAGACGTGTTGAATCAGAAGAAGGAACAAACCCTTCGCAATCAAGCAACGAAGACTTTGCCTACTTCTACTTTAGGAGAAAAAGATGCGTTTAAGTAACTTTCACATTCCTACTGCGATCGTTGGATTCGTTTTAATTGCCAACACCACGATCTCGCCCGCTATGGCTGCTGGTGGCATTGAGTCTCTAGAACCTGGGTTTCAGCAAAAGGTGAGGAGAGTATTGGTTAAGGTAGAGAAAAAAGGATGGCAACCCAAGGTTGCTGAGGGACGGAGAACAATCGCAGAACAACGAGAAAAAGTTCGTAGAGGTGTCTCAAAAACGATGAGAAGCAAACATTTATGTGGAATTGCCGCAGACATTATCGATAGACGGTACGCATGGGGCGGACCTGCGGCAAACACAAATTTCCAGTTCTGGCAAGACTTGGGTGCAGCCGCTAGAAGTGAAGGATTGGTTTGGGGTGGTGATTGGAAAAGTTTCAAAGATGTTGCACATGTTGAGGAGCCTCGTAAATGTTGAGGTTTCAAGCTATTTCCTAACCATCAATGCTAAAAAATAGCGCTTGGGCTGAAGGAACAGACAAGCCTCGATCAATCTGCTGCTTGCAAAAATCCGTTGCCAATCCACTTTTGCAAAAAGCCTAATAGCTAGAGCGATCGCGTCGGTGAAAAGCGCGATCGCTCTTTATATGACAACTACAATCGGTTTGAATTAATTGCAATGTTATAGCCCTACTAATCCAGGTTAGGACGTATAGTAGAGCCATAATGCATGATCA
>NZ_JCACCM010000175.1:0-94957 GCF_059501405.1 Myxacorys sp. | reverse complement strand
TGATCATGCATTATGGCTCTACCATACGTCCTAACCTGGATTAGTAGGGCTATAACATCATGCTTTCCAGGGACACAGAATCTTTCGATTGCTCAAGATTTGCCTGAATCCTCATGCCTCGTTGATTGAATTAATTGATTCGTAAAGCTTAGCGAGCTTTCATATCGCTGATGGCACTCCGAGCAACTCCCGCGATCGCTTGATCCGTCGCCTTCGGTAAATGGTAATATTTGCCGCCCGATTGCTTAGCAAGTTCTTTAGCAAAGCCAGTGGACACAAATTTGTTCTCTGTATCGATGACCAAAAGCTGAATGCCCAGCGCCCGAATCTTTGCGGCAATTTCGAGCAGTTCACCTTTGATGTCGGGTTTTTCGCCATCGGGAATTGGGTCTCCCAGCGATCGCGCTAATGAGACATTGCCGCGTCCATCGGTAATCGCCACAATCACAACTTGACCAATATCACCCGACTGTTTCGCATTCAGACCAACCCGAACAGCTTGCGTCAACCCATGCGCCAACGGAGAACCGCCTCCACAAGGTAAGCGATCCAACCGACGACGAGCCGCTTCAATTGATTTAGTTGGCGGCAAGAGAACTTCGGCTTGCTCGCCTCGAAACGGAATCAGAGACACTTGATCTCGGTTTTGATACGCCTCCGTTAGGAGTTGCAGGACAGCGCCCTTCGCAGAATTCATCCGGTTCAGGGCCATTGAACCAGAGGCATCGACGACAAACACAATCAAAGCCCCCGATTTACGCGCCAGCCGTTTAGCGCGAATGTCGCTTTCCTCCACAAACACCCGTCGAGACGACTGGCTTTCTTCCGCCCGCAGCCGCCGCGATCGCTGATAGGGAGCGGCCGATCGCAGCGTCGCATCGACCGCAATTCGCCGCACTTTTCCGTTCGGCAACATCGGCTTGATATAGCGTCCGCGATCGTCAGAAAACACAATCGAACGGCTCCCCGATTTGCCCTGCCGAGTCGCCATTTGTGCGAAGTAGAGAACCTCCGGATCGAGAATTACGCCTTCTGGATCAAACACAAATTCTTCTGGAATATTAGGCGGTTGCTGCTGGTCTTCTTCAGACTCGTCCTTTTCCTCCTCCTCTTGGTCTTGATCAGACTCGTCTTGCGGCTCGTCTTGACTTTGAGGCGGCGGGGGCGGAGGTGGCGGATTCTCTTCTGGTGGTGTTTGAACGATTGTAGATCGCGGCACGATCACCAATTCAACAGCACGACGCAAATCTTCAGCGCTAACTTGAGTTCGTCCATCCAAAGCGGCATGAGCTTTCGCGACTCGTAGCGCGAATAGTTCTGCTCGGTGTCCCTGAACTCCACCCCGCAACGCTTCGGCGACCAGATATTGAATTTGCTCAGACGTAACTTGAACATCGCTAAGCCATTCTCGCGCTAACAGAATCTGCGTTTTGAGCGCATCAATATCGTCGCTGTATTGAGTCAGAAAATCTTGGGGAGAGTCAGAATAGCGCGTGGCTTGCTCAACCGCTTGCACTCGATCGTCAAGTCCCAACACCATATCTGCCGAGAGCGCGATCGCAATGCGATCCAACAAATGTTCCCGTAGCGTTCCTTCTTCTGGGTTATAGGTCGCAATTAATAACGGCTTGCAGGGATGCTGAAAGCTAATGCCTTCCCGCTCGATCTGATTACGCCCATCGGTCAGAGCGCTCAACAGCAAATTCGAGATTTGATCGTCGAGCAGATTAATTTCATCGATATACAGCACCCCTCGATTGGCTTCGGCTAATAACCCTGGCTGAAACACTGTTTCGCCTTGCCGAATCGACTGGCTGACATCGACAGAACCCAACAGCCGATCTTCTGTGATGCCCAGCGGAATCTGCACAAACGGCGCACGAATCACAGCCGTCGGAACGTTTGATTCGGGGCTAAACCGCGCGATCGTAAAATCATCCCACTCATCACGATTCGCCGGATCGCAATTACTAACCGAGTCTTGAACCACCTCAATCGGCGGCAGCAGGGCATGAATGGCACGTGCCATCACCGATTTAGCGGTACCTCGGCGTCCAGATATCACAACCCCGCCCAGCCCCGGATCAACGGCAGCAAGTAACAGAGCTAATTTGATGGCTTCTTGACCAATAACAGCGGCTAGGGGAAACGCGGTAACGCGAGAATCGATCGTGGCAGGCATGAAGGGTGCAAACTAGTGATTCGGATCTTCACTCTACCAAGTTTTGCGGCTGATTTCGCCTGTCAGAACGCTTCGCACTAAGCTTCGCTCTATTCTCTAATCCTCACACTGAGCTTGCCAAGCGATCTATTTACTTATCTGTCATCCGTCCCTGCACAGCACTTGTAAACGAAATCGTTACAATTGAGTAGAACGCTTTAGACAGAAATGTAAGGGTTTTTCATGGTTGACCAGTTAATTCGGGCAACGGCGGCAGAAGGAGGCATTCGAGCGGTCGGAGTGATCACGACGCGGCTGACAGATGAAGCTCGACAACGCCACAAGCTTTCCTATGTTTCAACGGCTGCTTTGGGTCGGACGATGGCAGCAGGGCTACTGATCGCATCTAGCATGAAACGGGCAGAATCAAGAGTTAATATTCGGATTCGGGGTGATGGTCCGTTGGGTGGAATTATGGCCGATGCCGGAACGGATGGAACAGTACGCGGCTATGTCGATAATCCTGATGTGGAGTTGCCGCCCAATAGTAAAGGCAAGTTAGATGTCGGAGGAGCCGTAGGTCAGGAGGGATATGTATACGTCGTCCGTGATGTGGGCTATGGATATCCCTATTCCAGTACGGTTGAGTTGGTTTCTGGTGAGATCGGAGATGACTTGACGAACTATTTGGTGACGTCTGAACAAACTCCCTCTGCCCTAGTTTTGGGTGTGTTTGTGGATGTCAAAGGCGTGCAAGCGGCAGGCGGTGTACTGGTTCAAATCTTGCCAAAAGCGGCAACCGATGAAGCATTAGTGACGCTGCTCGAATCCCGTATCGCGAAGCTGCAAGGGTTCACGCCCCTTCTACAAGCTGGTAAGACGTTGCCCGTAATTTTTGAAGAATTGTTGGGCGACTTGGGCTTAGAGATTTTGCCAGAAACCCAGATTGTGCGGTTCCATTGCGGCTGTTCCTTCGATCGCGTCTTAGGCGCGCTCAAGTTATTGGGCACAGAGGAACTGCAAGACATGATTGAGAAAGACGACGGGGCTGAAGCGACATGCCATTTCTGCAATGAAGTGTACAAGGCAGACAGCAAGCACCTGGCAGGTTTAATTGATGAGCTTCAGGTAGAAGCTCGTTCTTAGCCAATGTGCGATCGCGGCTCAGTTCCACCGATCACATCGAATGAGGAAACACAGAAATAGGCAAGGAGTTTACACATCCTTGCCTATTTTTGGATCAAGCTTGAATTAAGCAGATGGGACAAATCGTTTGCGTAGCGATTCTGCTCGGCGCTTAGCCGTTTGGTTATTAGAGTCATGCTTGAGCGCTTCCTCGTATGCCTCTAAGGCAGGTCCGGCTAATTGTTTGCGCTCGTAGGCATGACCTACGTTATTCCATCCAGTCACATAATCGGGCGCGAGTTTGACCGCTTCCTTGTAGTTCTTGAGTGCCAAATCGTATTGTTCTTGAGCAAAGTAGGCAAATCCTAGCGCGTTATACACAGCTGCTAGATCTTGTCCTTCTAACGTTTCCGCCTTTATCGCTTTCTGAAACTGTGCGATCGCTTGCACGAACAATCGTTTGTCAAGCAGAATGCTGCCTAATTCATAATATTCTTCGGCTGTGCCTTTCTCCTTGCTCAGCTTCTTTTGCAAGCAAGACAGTGCACTCTCGACCCGACGAGTTTTGATCACTTGTCTGGCGACAAAGACGACAGCAGCCCCCAACAGCAATAGCAACAGCGAAATATAAAGGAGTGGAAATGAAGTGTCACTATTCATAGCTTTACCGAGCGTAAATTAAGTTGAAGCAAGACGCGGGCGTTTCTCCCTTATCTCAGGGTAGCCCAAGGAAGTCCCCAATAGCTCGCCCGTTGCTGAAGCCAACCCTCAGTTTTCCAGCGTGCGATCGCGCTATTCACTCGCTGCTGCAATTCGGTGTACTGAACTCCTTTGGGCAACACCACGCAAAGAGCCTCGGTCGAGAGGCGCAACGGCAAAACCCGATAGCCTGACCGTTCTCGCGCCCATCCAGTCAACACTGACACATCCGCCGCAAACGCATCCGCTTTACCCGCGTCTAACAACTGTTGCGCCGCCTCATAAGACTCGACTCCGACGAGTTTGAGTTGGGGCAATTTGTAGCGCAACGTTGCGATCGTACTAGAGCCGTTCAACACGGCGATCGTTTGATTTGTCAAATCGGTTTCGTTTTGGATTGACATGGATCGGGTGATCAGTCCTGTTCCATCCAGGTAGTAGGGTGCGCTGAAGCTGACGATTCGCGATCGCGTCGTTGTATTCGTGACTCGCGCGATTGCGAGATCAACGCGGCCATCAATCACCGCAGCAATGCGATCGCGATTGCTGACAGGCTTTAGCTCAAGGGCATCCGACCGTCCTAACAAGTCTTGCGCGAGACGATTGGCAATGTCGATTTCAAAGCCTTGCAGCCTTCCCTGCTGGGAAAATCCGAGGGGAGGCAAATTATCTTTGACTGCAACAATTAAGCGATCACGAGCCACGATCGTTTTGAAATCGGCTGCCAACAAAGAAGGGGGAACAAACCATTGCCCCCCCAAAATCATAAATCCAAATACTCTAGCAACCGTTTTACGCATGACAAGCGCCGCGTCTTATACGCTTGCGGCTCGTTCTAGTACTTTTGCAAACCCAGCCGGGTCGATGACCGCGAGTTGAGCGAGCATTTTACGATTAATTTGAACATCAGCTTTTTTGAGCTTGCCGATCAATTGGCTGTAGCTCATGCCATGTTGCCGAGCCGCCGCATTGATGCGAGTGATCCACAACCGGCGAAAATCGCGCTTTTTCTTGCGGCGATCGCGATAGGCATTTCTCAATGCCTTCATCACCTGCTGATTGGCAGTCCGAAAGAGAGTCGAGTGAGAACCCCGAAATCCTTTCGCCATCTTCAAAATTTTCTTGCGGCGCTTTCGAGCAACGTTACCGCGCTTAACCCGTGCCATGATGAAACTTCCTTAACTAATTTAAATTTTGTCTAAACGTCCTCTACAGAACGTCTTTGCAGAACCTTGAACAATCCCGTTATCAGTTCTGCTTTGCTAATCTCTATGCGTATGGCAGCATCAACCGCACGTTCTCTGCGTCGCGCTCGTTCACCACAACCGTTCCAGCAAGGCGGCGTTTGCGGCTTGTGCCCTTATGTTCTAAAAGGTGGGCTCTGTGCGTTTGGCGACGCAAAAATTTACCACTTCCAGTTGTTCTAAATCGTTTGGCGGCAGACTTACGGGTTTTTAGCTTTGGCATGGGATTGTTCCAGAATTCGACACAAGGTTCTATCGTACTATGGGACACGTTAGATTTGCAAGAAGAATGTTTAGTTTGCCTAACCTGCTTCAACGTTCAGGAGGAATTCGTATCTCCAATTCTTTAATCAAAATTGGTATCTCTTTGCACAACCTCCCACACAATGTTGAGGTTTACGTCATCATATTCATGGACTAACCGATTTCGCATTCCGTTGATGTTCTGCCATGAAATGTTTGGTAAGGTCTGGCGGGTCGGTTCTGAAACCCGCCTTGCGGCTTCGGCAATTACCAACAAACGTCGAATCACTGAATCTTGAAGCTGCACATTTTCAACGAACTCATCTTTTGAGCTTTGGTGAAGTGTAGGTGATGATGAGTTCTGCGGATTGCAGCATATTAAGCAGGAATTGAAGATCCCGTTGCATAAATTACCTGAGCAGAGGAGAGGATTTCGTGACGGCGTAAGTAGTTACGACTGGTTTCAATGCCTTGACGGGTAATCAAGTCAATATCTCGATGAAAAATGGTCTTTAACTCTGCTTCCATCTGATCTAGGGTGCTGAAGGTGGGGTGAGCGTCTAGATGAAATTGCACCATCACGTCAATGTCACTGTTGGGGCGAAAGTCGTCGCGTAGGACGGAACCAAATAGAGCGAACTCAATGACTTGCCAGCGATCGCAAAACTCAGCGATTTTTTCCATCGGCAGTTCGATCGCAGTGATAGTCATGGCAGTTTTACCCCCAAACTTCAAGTTACTAATTTATCCAAACGGTTGCTGTCCCTTCACCGGTTCCGATTGCTTTGCAGTTCCCAAAGGGTAATCGCACCTCTACTCCTGTTTTAGCAATTTCTAGCAATTGCCCGTGCTTCGATTGCTGCACTCAGTCTTTGACGCGATCGCCCTGTCTACTCAAGATGTCATCGTCTGTATTAACTGCTCAAAAATCGACACCGCGTTTGAGATCGATGCCTTTCTCCGCATAGTGCTTGTGACAGATCATCTCAGAGTGAACGGTGGCTAAATCAAAATAAGCAGGTGGATTCTTACAGCGACCTGTGATCACAATTTCAGTGTCTTTCGGTTTCCGCAACAGCGCTTGCACGATCGGTTCTTCGGGCAGAAGTTCTAAATCAACCGTGGGATTGAGTTCGTCCAGAATGATGGTTTTGTAGAGACCCGATGCGATCGCAGCTCTCGCAATTTCCCATGCCCGTTCTGCTTCCACATAATCAAGTTCTTGCTGTTGACCACGCCAGACGATCGCATCTCGCCCCGATCGCTGATGATCGACCAAGTTGGGATAACTTTGGCGCAAGGCTTGAATTGCCGCATCTTCGGTATAGCCCGCTCCGCCTTTGAGCCACTGCATGATCAACACACGATGAGATTTGTCTTGGCTGATGCCCTTGCCGATCGCTTGCAGCGCTTTTCCGAGCGCACTGGTCGATTTGCCTTTGCCCGCGCCCGTGTAAATCTCAATGCCTGCGACTCCAGATTCTTTCACAAAGGAATGATAGTGAGGCTTCATCTCAGAATGAAGATCCGCAATATCGATCAACCCTTGGGGCGCACCTCGACCTGTAACAATTACCTCCATGTGATCGGGTTTGCGCTTTAGCGCCTTCACCACTTCATCCGTTGGCAGTAACCCCAAATCTAGTACAGGGTTGAGTTCGTCCATTACCACAACTGAATAGAGACCGGATGCGATCGCGCCTTTCGCGACATCCCATCCACGCTGCGCCTCTTGTCGATCAAACTTGGTGATCTCATCTGCCCCAAAATATTCTGCTCGTCCTGTGCGGACTTGATCGATCAAGTGCGGGAACGCCCGTTGCAGTGCCTCGATCGACGCATCTTCATCGTAGATTCGACCAGGACCTTTGAGAAACCGCAAGAGCAGCACACGAGTTTGAGAAAAGGTTTGGATGCCCAGACCAATCGATCGCAAGACTACGCCTAGTGCGGCCTGGGACTTTCCTTTACCCGCACCATCGTAGACATGAATTTGTCCCGTTAGGCGCTCCGAGCGGGTCTGCGCTGTCCGAATCCCAATTCCGGTTCTCGTCATAGCTGTTGTGGTTTTGACCTGTACGTTCATTGTAGTGGCTTGTACTGGATATCTCAGGAAGGCTTTTCTGCCCGTTTAGTATCGCACAAACGCTACATATAGCGTAGTGCAAATATACTCTATTTATCCTTAGCTCATCTACTCATCTCCACCTGGTTGACTGACAAAACTGGGTTCGGAACTACGAGTTATCTTGAGGTAATAAGGGAATCAGCAGGGTTAGAAGTTCGGGTAGTTTGTTTTGAATCACATCCCACACCACATCTAAATCTACCTGGTCATATTCATGCACGATGACATCTCGCATTCCTGCGATGTCTCGCCACGGGATGTCTGGGTGCTGTTGCCGAATCTCTTGCGATAACCGTTTGGTCGCCTCGCCAATGATTGTTATTTGATAGAGAATGGCTGATACTTTTTCGTCGTTGGCTTCGAGGTCGGCACGACTGCAATTTTTGGCATAGCGCAGTACTCGTCTGGTCGATCGTTCAATGTCAATCAGGGATTCGCTATCACGCGGCATAAATCACCTGTGCCGATTCTAAAATGTTTTTTCGCCGCAACCAGTTTTCGCTACGCTCGATCGCTGCTTTTACGATGAAGTCAACCTTTCGATCGAATAGGGCTTGCAGTTCGTCTCTCATTTGGAGGGTTTCAGATAAGCCTCGTTTGGCATCTGGGGCAAAGGTGACTAATACATCAATATCGCTGTTAGGGCAGAAGTCATCCCGCAGAACGGAGCCAAAGAGGGCAAACTCGGTGATCTGCCATCGATCGCAGAATTCTTTAATCCGCTCGATCGGCAAGTCAATATTTTTCAGCTTCACGGTAACTCAATCCCTAGTGTTTCAAGTTGTTGATTCATCCAAGCGATCCTTTGGAACTCTGCGGCGAACCATGCCCTCTCCATTTTCTTCGATTCCTTCGGAGTTGCGCCTGGTGCTAATCGCTTCACAGCTCTAAGGATAAGCAATGTCAATCGGGTTCGGAAGGTGACGTTTCGGGTTCTGCTCTTGGAGTTTCGAGCTTTGCAGGCGACGTTTCGAGCTTTGAGGGTGGGGTTCCGACTTCAGGAGGCGGAGTTTTAGGTTCGGAGGGCGAAGTTCCGAGTTCAGAAGGCGGAGTTCCGGGCTTTGAGGGTGAAGGATTGCGATCGCAGGACGAAGTTCCGGGTTCCAAAGACGAAGTTTCGGCTTCAAGGGGCGGAGTTTTGCGATCGGAAGGCGGAGTTTCAGATTCTGAGGGCGGAGTTCCAGGTTCGGAGGCTGGAAGGTGGGGATTGGAGCCTGAATCGTCAAACTATTGATGAGAATTGCTCAGCGTAATGTAAGGGAAGCGAGCCTAAATCAAAGGTTTCTTTGGCTTACTGATGGCAGACATTAGAATTATCACAATGCTTGCGACCCGTTTTGCGTTGTAGATGAATGCACCTATGAGAAACCCGACCGAAAAAACGCGATCGCTCCTCTTAAAACTCGCATTTTTAGGGTTTGCAATTCCACTCTTTTTAGCAAATTCGCCAGCAGTCTCCCAGTCGAATCCATCTGCTTCGCCTACCGTTCGCCAATCGCTAACGCCACAACCAAGCCCATCTGCTGAATCGAAAAAGTCAGAGGAATCGACATCAGCGGAGGACAAGAAAAAAGCAGAGGGTGAGAAAAAACAGGAGCTTCCGCGGGAGTGGGTGGCAGCGATCGTGGGAAGTGCGGCAGTTGGGTATCTATTTGTTCTGTGGTTGCGTCCGCGTTGGCTGTTGTTGATTCCTTCAAACTTTAAGACGCCTAAAATTGGGCCGATTCCAGAGCTATCGCCAAGTATTTTGCATTTCTTTCAGTATCGAGATAGGGTGCTGGATGCTTGGGTGAGCGATCGGATTGAGAAAGCTAGGGAAGAGTTCGATCGTCGGCAGACTGTAGAGGAACGCAAGATTCATATTTCGATGCCTGTCGTGCTGGATGGCAAAACAGTGACAGGGCTAACGGCAAAGGATTTAGGCAAGACGTGTTCTAAGCAGGAATTTCGGCTGTTGATTTGGGGAGAAGGCGGAGCGGGGAAGACTCATCTGGCGTGTCTGATTGCGAAATGGGCAATGGCGGAGCAAAAAGAAGCACGACTGTGTAACCATCGGATGTTGCCCGTGTTGATTGAGGAAGAACTGGAGGAGCCGAAAGATACTTCCACAAATAAGTCTCCGTTGTTGGATGCCATTACTCGACAGCTTAAGAATTTACGGGATGACGAAAAGCCGATTCCAGAAGAATTGCTGAAAAAACTGTTGGAGAAGCGGCGGGTTCTTGTTGTTGTCGATCATTTATCGGAAATGAGTGAGGCGACGCGCAAAGCGATTCGATTTAGGGATGCGAGTTTTCCGGTGAATGCGCTGGTGGTGACTTCTCGGTTAGAAGACATTCTGGGAAAAGAATTGAACCCTGTGTTAGCCAAGCCAATGCGGGTCGATGGAAAGCAGCTTTCCATCTTTATGGATGATTATTTGAAGGCGAAAGGGAAACGGGAGCTGTTTGAAGATGATCAGTATTTTGATTATTTGCGGCGCTTATCGCTGATTGTGACCGATACGCGAGAAATTACGTTACTGTTTGCCAAGCTATATGCAGATCAGATGATTGCAGTGGCAGAAGGGCAGCTTAGCGATGAGTTGCCCAAGAACGTACCAGATTTGATGCTGAGTTACGTGAATGAGCTGAACCGCAATGTGCGAGAAGGCAAGCTGGAAGATGCAACGGTGCAGCAAAATCTGAAGCTGATTGCTTGGGAATGTGTGCAGCAGACCTTTAAACCAGAAACGGCAAATCGCCAAGAGGTACTGACTCGATTAGCGGCGCTAGTAGGAGAGGGAGAAGCAGCAAAGGAGACGGCAAAACAACATCTGAAGTACTTAGAAGAGCGATTGTTTCTCATCCGCACTGTGAAACCCGCAAATCAACGTCTTCGCGTTTCGCTTGATCCTTTAGCAGAGTATCTGGCAGGGCTGTATTTGGTGGAGCAGTACCGGAACGATGAGGAAGCTTGGCGATCGTTCTTGGCAGAGGCAGCAGAGAAACCCGGCACGCTAGAAGAAATTCGAGGTTTTCTGCTGGCAGTGAGAGAGTGTTGTCTAGTCAAAGCAGCGGAAACGAAAGTTCCCAGTTTTGTGGCTGAGGAATTGGGTCGTTTGGCTGGTCTAGACCTGGAAGCACTGGAGCAAGAACAGCTAAATCGACGGATTCGGTATCTGATTTCTGATCTTTCTCGCCCAGAAGTAGCAGATCGGCTACATGCGATTGAATCAATCGGGGAAATTGGTTCAGCCGCAAAATTCGCGGCTCCAGCCATTGTTAAAATACTGAAAGATTTGCCCTCCAACACACACTACGTAGTGGCAGAGACATTGGGTGAGCTAGGCAACCCTTCTGAAGCCATAGTACAAGAACTTATTTCACTACTTAATAGCGATTCTGGTGCGTATTACAGTGCAGTTTATGCATTAGGGAAGTTAGGTAACGGCAGTGAAGCTGTAGTGCAAAGACTTGTACCATTGCTCAATGCTGTCGCTCCTGATATGCGTTCCGCAGCAGCTTGGGCATTGGGGAGATTAGGCAATTCTTCCAATGATGTTGTAAAGAGATTGATATTACTACTGGATGATGATGCTCCTATTGCATCTGGTGAATCTTTCGTATGTTCTACAGCAGCAGAAGCATTAGGCGAATTGGGTAACGCTTCCGAAGAGGTTCTGCAAGGGCTACTATCTCTGCTAGATGATTATTCTCCTGTGTGTCTCCCAGCGGTAGGGGCATTAGGCAAGTTAGGTTGTGCCTCTGAAGATGTTTTACAAGGGTTACTACGGTTGCTCAATGCTGAATATGATGATGTGCGTTCTAGCGCGGCACGGGCATTAGGCACATTAGGCAATAGCTCTGAACCTGTGCTGCAAGGGCTGCTATTGCTTCTCGAAGATCACGAAGCCACGGTGCGTCGTAGTGCAGCACAGGCATTAGGCACATTAGGCAATAGCTCTGAACCTGTGCTGCAAGAACTGCTGACGCGGCTCGGAGACGACGAATTGGGAGTGCGCTATAGAGTAGCTGAGGCAGTAATCAAACTTGGTTGCGTCAATAATAAAGATGTAATCTCTGTGCTTCAGACATTGTCTCAACATAATTTCCTTGAGTGGCGAGATAATGCGAAGGAAATTCTTAATCGCATTGCCAGCCAAGAAAATTCAGCACAAGATTAACAGCTATTGAACGAATTGCCTGATCGCTTCCCTCGCTTGATGTCCAATTTAGGGTGGAGCGTTGCCTTCCGAGCTTAGAATGTCAAGCAAATTGCTCCAACTCCGAGCTTCTGAGCTTCAACAGTCAGCCTCTGCAGTCAAAGCGTCAAGCTTTTTTCTACTTCGTTTACATAAATTCTGTGCAAAATTGAGACATGAGGGTAAGTGAAGCGAATAATTTCAAGTGAGGAGGGCGTGACCTGATGCGGGGGAAACGATGACGACTCCATTAACAACTGTGATTTACGATCGCTGCAACGTCACGCGATCGCAAATCACTAACTTTTGCCAGCGATGGAAAATCATTGAGTTTGCGTTGTTTGGTTCTGTCTTGCACGATGGCTTTCGCGATAATAGCGACATTGATGTTTTAGTGACTCTGGCTCCCAATCATGGTTTGAGCCTCTTTAATTGGATCGACATGCAGCAAGAACTAAAAGCTCTCTTCAAACGTGAGGTAGATCTAGTAGACAAACGCTGACTAAAAAACCCCTACCGTCGCTCTGAAATTTTGAACACTCGTCAAGTGATCTATGCAAGCGATCAACCGTGATGCCGCATAAACATGACTATTTCCAGACCAAGACAATTCAACTTAACGACTTGAAGTTCCAACCTCTTAACGTGAAACTCCGCTCTCAGAACCCGGAACTCCGCCCTCAGAACCCGGAACTCCACCTTCCGAACCTGGAACTTCGCCTTCGGAACCCCAAACTCCGCCTTCCGAACTCGGAACTCCGCCTTCCGAACCTGGAACTCCGCCTTCCGAACTCGGAACGTCAGGCTTTTTACTCCAAAAATAAAGCTCAGAACCCGGAATGTCGAGCAATTTGCTTCAACCTCCGCGTTCTGAGCCTCAATCATCACCCTCAGAAGTCAAATCGTCAGGCTTTTTACTCCATCGTTGCCCCTCCAGACTTCACCG
The DNA here is from genome assembly GCF_059501405.1 of Myxacorys sp. Taxonomy (NCBI): domain Bacteria; kingdom Bacillati; phylum Cyanobacteriota; class Cyanophyceae; order Leptolyngbyales; family Leptolyngbyaceae; genus Myxacorys; species Myxacorys sp. The sequence goes on along the minus strand of NZ_JCACCM010000175.1, from coordinate 82,228 downwards.
TCCCCTCAACCACTTTCGCCTTCCGGGGTTTGCGGGCAAACCGTTGCCCCAACTCCCCCACCACCGCATCTAATCCCGCCCCCTGTCCACTTGCCTTGGCGTAGCTATACACCTGCAATGCCGCCGCATACGCCTCACTCCCCACCGCCAAACACGTATCATCCAACAACTCATGCATCTGCGTGATCGACATCAACAGCGGATACAACATCTCAAACAACTGCACATCCTTCCGCAACTCCTCCAGGTCAAACGAGCGAGGCAAGAAGTCCGGGTTCTGCGTCGCCACCTCCAACGCCTTACCCACAAACGCCCGACTCTTATCGCCCATCTTCGGCAAATTCTTGCGCTCCTCCGCGCTCAAATCCACCAAGAACGGCAGCTTTTCTTTCATCATGGTCATCGCTGCCATCAACGTATCTCGCTCTGCCGGAGTCAACGTTGCACTAATTGAAGTCGCCATCGTAGAGTTTTCCCTAATGGTAAAGTGACAGCTTTAGAATTCCCACCAAAGCAGGGTTCTGCAACCCAATAGCAATACTTCAGTCAGTGCACCAAAGAACAGCTTTCTAGAAAACTTACACGGTCTTCAGGATAATCATGAGGATGTTGTTCAACGTTTAGAAATGCCTGACGATTTGCCCATTTTCCTATGCAGTGCAGGGTTGCTCATTCTCTACCTGCTTCTCTCCGCCGCCACCGAAATGGGCACAAAGCTACCCTGGAAGAAATAAGGTCTAGAAGAAATACTGCGATCGCTAGATAGCTCACATCCCCTGCCAACGAGCAGCGTTTGCCTAAGTCCTATAGCCATAAATAACTACTTATTAATACATGCTGATCTCAATCTAAAGATGTAGGGCATCCCAAAACGGAGTACATAAACTAGAACCTGACTAGGTGAAGACAACATCAAGGTCTAGTCTTTATTTAGTCCCTTGTATACTCAGTGAGGTAAACCCATGAATCGGACTCTAAAGCGTGTTTTCATGCCGGGTCTAGTGGTATCGGGGCTTGTCAGCGCTACTCTACTTCCTATGAAACCTGCATCTGCCGATCAGAATGTCTGGCGAGACATCGGTATCGGAGCCGCAACGGGCGTAGTATCTAGCGTAGTCACAAAGCACAAAGTTGTGCCTAACATCATCAACGGGGCAGCAGCAGGGGCAGCCGTCAACCAATCTCGTGACCTCACAACTGCCAAAGGAAAGCGCCCAGACTTGCTTCGGGACGCTGGGTTTGGAGCAGCGGCTGGAGCAGCAGCAGGCGGCATCACAGGTCGTCGGCACACCGTTAGAAACGCTGCGAATGGCGCGGCTGTGGGAGCGGTGATTAATGTTCTAACGCCTCGGCCTCGTCGTTAAGCTCCCAGTTGCGAATCAGAACTTCAAGCAAAACAGAGCTTAAAAGATTGGGGTTTTACACCCTAACAGGATGCATTTACCAAAAGGCAGGGGTTAACCACGGTCAATTCCTGCCTTTTTTGCAAGACGATCGTACTCGTGAATCATTTGATGCGCGATCGCAGCCCAACTAAAATTTTCTTGTGCGTAGCGCTGAGCATTGATTCCTCGTCGCTGCAATTCTTGTCGATCGCGCAACGCCAATCTCAAAGCATCCGTTAATGCAGACACTTCGCAAGCGCTAATCCATCCCGCTTCAGCTTGTTGAATGCCATGCCAAATGTGAACTTGATCAGAAATCACAACAGGAGTGCCAACGCTCATCGCTTCAGCAACTGCAATGCCAAAATTTTCGTAATAAGATGGTAATACAAACAAATCAGCAGCGCTTAGTAAATTGGTTTTCTCACCCCCTGTGATGAACCCAGTGATCGTTGTGCGGGCATTTAATGAAGAGTGATAGATGCGATCGCGGATCTCTTTTTCATAGTCAGGATCTTGAGGGTTGCCTCCTGCTAGAACAAACTGAAAATCCTGTCCTTCAGCAACTAGTGTTTCCAAGGCTGGAATCAACAGATCTAATCCTTTTTTGGGATCAATCCGCGACATAAACAGCAGAATTGGACGCTGAGCGGGAATGCCAAATTTTGCTCTAATATCTGTCGATGTGCCTTGGGGAAGCTGCACACCCAATGGCATGACCAGATCGCGAGTCATGACTCCAAACCGTTCTGATACTTTCGCTTCTTGGTCGCTGGTAAAGTGAATCGCAGCGGCTCCTGCAAGATTGGAACGCTCTAAAACTGCGGCATAGAGTTGCTTGAGATGGCGTTTCTTTTGTAGATCGGCAGGGTCAAGAGTTCCGAGTGGACGCAGAATGTAAGGGAGGTGCTGCGATCGCGCCACTGTCGCAGCAGCAGAACTAATTGGAGAAAAGAGCGCGTGAATATGGGCTAAATTATACTCTTGATGATGTCTAGACAGCCACTTGAGCAAACTAAGAGAGAATTTGTAGCGGCGAAACGGCGAACATCGAAAATAGTAAATGTCGTAGCCGGTTTGACGAATCGGCACTTCTAGCGGCACATCGAGCGGAGCCTGACCGTTATCGCCATTGGAATCGGTCGTTAGAATCGTCACCTCAACGCCTGCTTTTGCCAGCGCTTCAGAGAGTCCCATAACCATTTGGCTAGGACCGCCATACACCAGAGAAATCGACGGAACAATCTGAAGAATCCGCATGAGACTAGTTTGAAAGGTCGCGATAGAACGTGAGAAGCTCTTTGGCGAGGGCGTGGTTGGTGTAATGTGCGATCGCACGACCATAGCCTTGCCTACCCAACTCTTCTGCAAAAGAGCGATTGTCAATTAGTTGAGAGATGCGATCGCGCAACTGATCGACGTTGCCTTCTGGAAAAATCAAACCGGCGTTATCAATTACGTTGGGGATTTCGCCCGAATCGGAACCAATCACTGGAACCTGACACGCCATCGCTTCAATTAACACATGCCCAAATTGCTCTTTCCATCCCGCTGAGGTGAGCGTCTTAAACTGATAAGTGGTTTCAGATGGCAAAACCAGCGTGTGCATGAGATTGATGTAACGATAGACATCAGCATGAGGAACGCTTTCGACCCAAATTAAGCGATCGTCAAATCCCAAGGTTTTCGCCTCGGCTAACAGCGTTTCTTTCTGTTCACCACGTCCTAATAATAGCCATTTCCACGAACGATCTTTGAGGCCTGCTAGCGCTTTTGCTAACGTCAACAATCCTTTTTCGGGCACAAAGCGCCCCACGAAGCCAACGACAAAATCGTTATCAGAAATGCCGAGTTGTGCGGCAAGTTCAGGCTGGGGTTGCGGACGAAATAAATCATGATCGACGCCAAGCTGGGGCATGATTCGCATTTTGCCCTGGTAGCCGCGTTGCCGCAAAATTTGGTCACCATCGCGATTGCCAACGACAATGCCATCGGTATGGCGCAGGTTATACGATTCCAATAGCGAAACGGGAAACTTGAGCGTATACGGTAGGTTCCACCAGGTGAAGAAGAGATTTTTCGCCTTTAACCCGAGGAGCCGATTGAGGCTGATCATCTCAGCGTAAGCGATCGACTTCGAGCCTTGCTCCACCTGAATAATATCAGGACGGAAGGTTCGCAAGAGGGGGATGAGCTCCGCGCCAAACGAAAGCAAGCCCTGATTATTTTGGCTGAAGTTAGACACCGGAACGACGCGAAACGAACCTTCTTCTCGGTAGCGAGTTTTAACGACATCTTTCATCACTCCGCCAGGTTTCCAGCGTTTGGGAACGACGATCGTCACTTCAATTCCTGGTTCTAAGTTGGCTAAAACCCGGAGCTTTTCACAATTGAGATCGACAATGTAAGAATGACTGGCAACGAGAATTTTCATTGGTTTATGCCTCGCCTACGTCTTGTCGCGTGTAAATCTGTCCGTCATCCCACCGCGATCGCACAACTGTTTTCAACGCTTGCAAAAAACCCAAGGTATAAAATCCAAATCGCGTGATGATTTTAATCGGTGAGCCGCTTTTGTGACAGGGCGGACGTCCCAACACATGGCAATCGAACAAGCGGAAAAAGAAGCGGGTGGTTTGCCAAGGAGTTAGATTTTTGAGTCCCATCAAAAAATGATTGTGATAGAACGTCAGTTGGTATTTCAGCGATTTGGTGCTGATGTCGTGACAGCCGCCTGTCTCTTCGCCTAAATGCACCAACGACGCCTCTGGGTCATACCACACCATCAAGCCAGTTTGTCTGAGGTGCAAGCAAAAATCAGATTCTTCTCGCACCGCACTGCCCTGAAATCGCTCATCAAACCAGATTCCATACTTGGTAAAAATGTCGCGGCGATACGACATATTGCAGCCGCGTGCGCTGAGAACGCGCTGCGGCTTCACCGTATGAACTAAGTTGATGTGATACCATGCAATGCCCGGATCAAGCGCTTCGGGGGGCAAATCCTGAATTTCTAACCCCGATTCAAAATCGGCTAACTTCATGCGATCGTAGACCCGCCCCGCCACAGCTCCCACGTCTGAGCGTTCATAGTTTTTAGCATGAGCCGCAAAAAATCCGGGTTGAAGCTGCACATCATCATCGATAAACAGGATAATTTCACCCTTCGCCCGTCGCACCGCAAAATTTCTGGCTCCTGGCAAACTCGCCCACTTGGGTTGAAATAGGCGAATCTTGCCCTCCTGTGCCCGTGCGTCTAAAAATGCTTGAGTTTCTGGTTGATGTACCGGAGTTTGATCCACAACGATCACTTCGTAGAGGGGATAGTCTTGTTTCAGCACATCCGCGATCGTGTCTCTTAGCGTTTCTTCGCGTCCATAAGTGGCAATGACGACCGATATGAGAGGAGGAAGCATAAGGTTAAGGAGTAGGTTGGGTTCGTTGGATTAGCGCGTCAAACCGCTTTCTGAGACCCGCTTCTAGGGCAGTGAATACATAAACATACAGAGTCAGTAATCCCGAAATTGTGATAAAGGAAACGATGAGTTTTGCAGGCTGGCTGAAGGGGATATATTTTGCTAGATATGGAAATATTGAAAACAATAGCGGTTGATGAATTAGATAGATTTGATAGGAATAAACTCCTGTTAATGCCGCAAATGCTAATGCTAATTGCAAAACTTTGATCTGAGCGCTAAGATTTAACAACCGATAAAGCCCCATGAACATAAAGGGCGTAAATATCAAATCGAAACCCAACATATAAACAATGTCAATTCCTTTTAGGCTTAGTGCCACATAACTCACTAAACCTAATCCAAATAATGCACAAACAACACGCCAATCTTTTCTACTAAATGATTTGTTTGCAGAGTAAGTTATTCCCCAATATAGCCCTAAGCAAAATTGGAAAATATAGCTTCCTAGAAAGTTTGTTTGTAAAAAGAAAAGATAATAAGGCGAATTAGAAGACGCTAGACAAATGAGTTTTGTAAGAATACCAAGAATCGCACCCAGAATTAAATAGGTTGTTGGCTGCCGACGACAGGCTAAAACAATAAAAGGTGTAAATAAATAGGCTTCAAGAATAACAGTAAAAAACCAAAATCCTGGATTAATTGCTTGGAAGCTATATCCTGCTAGTCCAAGAACACTTAGTACGGTTTTTAAGTCGAATTGTAGCTTGTATCCTCTCAACACTGTGTAAAGCAGCAAGCTACAAATTACCGCTAGAAGATAAGTTGGATACAGTCTAAATAAGCGCTTTTTTAACCAGGATTTCCAATGGACTTGGCCCAAGCGAGATGCCATGACAAAGCTGATATTAAACCCTGCCATCACAAAAAAGATATCAACAGCAGCGTATCCTAGCTTTGCTCCATTACGATTTAAGGCAGCAACTAAGCCGAACTGATCAGGATAATTTTGAAAAAAGTGAAAGAGTACGATCGCAAGAATTGCGATCCCTTTAATTTGATCGATCCACTGCAATCGAACCGGAACTTCTTGAGGCTTGGAAACTGACATAATTCAGAAAGCTTAGAATTTAATAACTACCGTCGTTTCTTCTTTTTCTTTTTAGGATCGGCTTCTTCAATAATGGGTTCTTGTTGATCTAAATACGGCAACCGCAACACAATGCCTGCAAAAAACCAGTAATAGACTGCCACCGGATCAACATCAAGCGGATAGTAATACGTGTTGTAACTAATAAATAAAACGAACGTCCAAAGCGATGCGCCGTAGCCGCGTAAGTTGCGATCGCGCACCTGCCGATACGCTTTAAAGCAGGCAAACGTTAGCGAAGTCACGACGCCTAAAAACAGTAGTGCCCCAATCGGCCCAATCTCAAACATGACCTTTGGATAGTATGTTTCAATTAGCTCCGTTTTCCCTAACGCTCGCGCAGAATTCGTCGCCCGTCCTAACCCTGCTCCTAACAGCGTTGCCCCTTTAGATACGTTCCCAAACTGTTGAGCAATGAACGCATCGGGTGGCGACGCATTCCAGCGTCCTACAGCACTTTCCCAGCGTTCTTGTGCAACTTCTGGATTAGATGCCATCGCGATCATCAATACAAACGCCACCCCAATGCCAATCGGGATAAATCGCTTCAGATTTGCTACTTGTCCTGTTGTGATCACTTGCAGCACAATCATTGCCGGAACCAGCATGAGCGCAATTCGCTGTCCGCACAACACCGCCATAATCATCGTGCCAAGCAGCGCCACCCCACCGATCACTTTCCAGATCAAATTGCGATCGAAGAAGGTGACAGCAAAACTAAAAAAGGCGCTCGAAATCAGAAACCATCCCCACTGCCAAGGCGCGACAAATGTTCCTGGTAGCCGAATCACGCCTTGTTCTTCGCTGTAGAGCAGCGACCCCCCGACCAAACATCGAGCTGACAGCGACGCCTTGAACAAGGCTGCCCCTGACCCAACTGTGCCCGCACACCGTCCTGTTTTGAGAAACATGTACTGCAAAAAAGCTAAGCCACAGCAGATGATCACTAAAATTGCTGTCATCCGCATGAGCCAGTAGACATCTTGCTTCTTCCGCATCAAATAGTAGGCGCAAGGAATGAGAGGCACATAGCCAAGCAGCACTTTCAAGCCCAAAATTCCCATTGCGATTGGCTTTTCCGTGGGCATTCCCATTGCGATCGGCTTTTCCGTGGGCGGACCTGTAAACTGCTGAGTGCCATTGACAAACAGTAAAACGAGAATGCAATAAGCAAACATCAACGCAAACGGCGTCGTCAATGACTTCGCAACAATGAGCGGCAGCTTCTGCTGCTTGCAGTACTGCACTACACCAATGAGCGCTGGGATAAACATCCCGTCTTTGGCAAGCTGAAATAAAGGATTTTCACCTCCCACAGCGTAGGTAATCGTTCCACCAAACGGCATGTAGATTAAGAATGCATAGAGCGCTTGCCACGGAAATTTAAAGGAGAGTAAGAGCGCTAGGATGGCGACGAATCCCCCAATCGCGCCTTTTACCCCTGCTACGATCGCTAAAATCATGCCCGCCACGATCGCCACCATGACTGCCATCGAGATGAACCCGATCGCTTCCTTGCGGGCTTGCGCGGCATTGCGTTTCTGCGCCAACTGCTCTTTGAGACTCAGCGTTGAGCCATCTTGAGAAGCCGACTTAGACGAATGTTTTGACTTTGGCTTTGACTTTGGCATAGTAGAGAGGCGAAGCAATAAAGCAGCGGTCAAAGGAGCAGGCTGATTGCTTCAACACTGCACGTTGGTTGAAATCGGGTCAGTTTTGAAGCATTAAACACCAGTATTGGCACTTCGGAATTGGTTATAGTCCGCATACTTCATAAGCTTTTTACCGCTTTATATGGCATTCATCAGTAAAGCTACGGAGAATTTGTCGTTCTATTGCTTTTAGCACGGCAGCATATTAATGCTTGGGGGGAATGCTTAGCTGAGATGCTTGACGGTAAGGTTCGAGAAGCAGTAGGTTTCGCTCTAGTTTCAGATGTCTGTCACGTGAGAACAGATTTCTAAGGCACAATACGTCTAAACTTGTAGTCTTATGAAGTGAAGTTTACACTTTCTATAAAATCTAGTCCCCGCTTTGCCGCTCTTTGAACGCTTAATCGACCATGAATCTCGACTTATCCAACGCGTTGTTGTCTGTCCCAACGGGGCCGTATCAAATCTCTGACGTGTCTTCAGGGCAGGCTGTCTCGTTTTCGCTCATCGTTCCGACCTACAACGAAAGCAAGAACGTTCAGCAGATAGTTCAGATTTTGACCCAGTTGCTTGACCATGCCTTGCCCAACGATTACGAGCTAATCGTGGTAGATGACAACAGCCCCGATCGCACATGGGAAATCGCTCAACAGCTTATACCTAACTATCCGCATCTGCGGGTTATGCGTCGGCAAACAGAGCGGGGACTCTCAACAGCGGTGATCCGAGGCTGGCAAGTGGCGCGAGGAGACATATTAGGGGTCATTGATGGAGACTTGCAGCATCCACCCGAAGTGCTGCTGAAACTGCTGCAAGCGGTGCGGAACGGAGCAGACTTAGCGGTGGCAAGTCGGCATGTCGAAGGCGGCGGAACGAGCGATTGGGGATTCGTTCGACGACTGCTCTCTCGGGGGGCGCAGTTGATCGGCTTGATCATCTTGCCTAACGTCGTGGGGCGCGTGTCTGACCCGATGAGTGGCTACTTTTTGGTGAGGCGCAGCGCGATCGCCCAGTGTCTGCTCAATCCGCTCGGCTACAAAATTCTGCTAGAAGTCATTGGTCGCGGCGATGTTGAGCGGATTGCTGAAGTCGGCTATGTCTTCCAAGAACGACAAGAGGGTGAAAGTAAGGTCACCTGGAAGCAGTACGTTGAATATTTGGCGCATTTGGTAAAGCTGCGCTCTCGTGGGCGAATTAGCCGCTTAAATGAAAGATTTCAACTCGGGCGATTTTTGCGCTTTGGCTTAGTGGGTTTGAGCGGATTTGTCGTCGATATGCTCGCGTTCTATCTTCTACGCACATCCCTTAATCTAGGCATTGCTCGCAGCACGATACTATCTGCCGAAATCGCTGTTGTTAATAATTTCTGTTGGAACGATCTATGGACATTTGGTGATGTGGCGCAACATCAGCCAAAGAAACGTCAGCGCTTAAAGCGATTTCTCAAATTCAACACGATTTGTTTGATGGGGATCATTCTTCAAGCTCTGTTAGTGAGTGGGATGCATGATGTGCTTCATCTGAGCGAATTTATCGCAAAACCGCTCGCGATCGCCATTGTTACCTTCTGGAATTTTTGGATTAACCTCAAACTCAGTTGGCGAGTGACGGATGTTCGATAAAGACTGAGCATTGCAATGAGGCTGAAGGTTAGATGACCCTCAGCCTCATTTTTATTTATGCCAAGTGCTGCTCTACCAAGGCAACTAACTGATTCGTCCATTTGGTGACGAGTTCCATGCTCTCGGCTTCAACCATGACTCGAATCACGGGTTCGGTTCCAGAAGCCCGGACGAGAATGCGTCCTTGCTCACCCATCGCCGCTTCCGCTTGAGCGATCGCACGAGTCACCGGATCGCAGGCTTGCCAATTCAGTCGGCGATCGCGATCGTCAACTCGCACATTCTTTAAAATTTGCGGATAAGTTTTGAAACTACCATCAACCAACTCTGCCAACGTCGCGCCGGACTGCTGAACTAAATACGCGACATGCAACGCAGTTAGTAAGCCATCGCCGCTCACCGTATAGTGGGGACAGAGGATATGTCCAGATTGCTCACCGCCCAGCATTGCCCCCCAGCGAACCATTTCTGCATGAACATACTGATCGCCAACCGCCGCTCGAACTAGATGACCGCCAAGTTGCTGCCAAGCCCGTTCAAATCCTAGGTTAGACATAACGGTAGAGACGATCGTATTGCCGGGTAGCTTGCCTGCTTTAAGCAAATCTTGACCCCAGAGATACAGAATGTAGTCACCATCAACAGTTCTGCCTTGACCATCCACCGCTAAGACTCGATCGGCATCCCCATCAAAGGCAAATCCCAGATCCGCTGCTTGCTCCTGAACGGCAGCTTTGAGCAAGTTGAGGTGGGTTGAACCGCAGTTGACGTTGATGCGATCGCCGTCTGGGGTTTCGTGTAAACAAATCACCTCTGCACCCAAGGAGCGAAACACTTCAGCCCCATGACGGGTCGCGGCTCCCCACGCCAGATCTAACACGACTCGCAAACCCGAGAGAGGCCGATCGGTCTGCGTCTTCAATGGCTGTTGAATCGCCGCTAAATAATCATTGACGAGTTCGGAGCGGTGGAGATATTTTCCCCAGGAATGATTAGCTGAGGAAATCGTACCTAAATCGCCCCGCAAACACGTCTCAATTTGCTGCTGGAGTTCTGGATTTAATTTCGTGCCATTCGTGCTAAAGAACTTGATGCCGTTATCTTCAGGCGGATTGTGACTAGCAGAAATCATCACGCCGCCGATCGCGTCGGTCATGGCCGCTAAATGCGCGACGACTGGCGTGGGGCACAACCCCACATCCCAAACTTCTAGACCCGATGCCGTCAAGCCTGCCGAAAGGGCCATTGCCAGCATATTGCTAGAATTGCGCGAGTCTTGTCCGAGAATGACTGGGTAAGAGTTACCGAGCGATTCGTTAGGCGACGCTGCCACCGATCGCAGCACATGACCTGCCCAATACCCAACCTGCATCGCCAGAGGAGCGGTCAACAGTTCCCCTGCTTTTCCGCGAATTCCATCAGTTCCAAACAAAGCAGACGTGGGCAAATTGAGCGTTTCCCAATGCGTTCCTGTCATGACCCGACTGACTCCGCCAAGCTCCGAAGGAGTTCGCAAAGCAAAGTCTGTTGGTTCGCTTGAGGAGCGAGTTACTTCCGTCCGTTGCGGCAATGAAACCATAGCGAATTATCTTCCTCACACAACATCAATCATTTGTTAACCCTGCGATCCAACGGACTTCGCTGAGCGAACCCCTTCGGAGTTTGGCGAAGCAAATCGCTATACCCCTACCGCCGCTAATAACGGCTCAAATGCCTTCCAACTTAGCCCCTGCTCAATATAGCGGGGAGATTTTGGATTGTAAGGGCTTTCTAATCGATCTACCGTGTCTATCTCAGCATGATCTGGCAAAACCGGAATATCTGGATCAAACGAGGTTGGATTCATCAACGAACTTGAAAATCCTTTAAAGATAGCGACTTGATCGGGTTGCCCGTCTACTCGAATCGATGCCAGCAAAACTTCATGCGGACGCTTGATTGTATATTGCTCTAAGCGACGCCCAATTGGAGTATTCATGAGATGCATGAAACAATTACAAAAAGGTTAACTTTAGATGAAGGACGTAAGGGGAGCTTTAGGCAGAAAAGTTGAGTTTGAAACTGCCCAACTCGATTAATTGCTCATTATTAATTGCCCATTGCTGAGCGTTTGCGTTTGCCCAAGCGAAAGAAGACAAAATACCCCAAGTACAGCATGTAGATCCCTAAGCCAATCAGCCCTAAAAATCCCAAAAAGTACGGTCTCGCTCCAGCATGAAGGTATTCGCGCAACAGCCAGGGCGGAGTCAGCCACGCTCGACAAGAGGCATCCGAGAGGAGCTGTTGACTAGACAGCAGAGCGCACCGAAGATAGATGGGGATTTGAACTAAAACGCCCAGCACACAGTAGGCCGAAACTGCCCAACGCCATGAGGTAACAGAGAGCCGCAGTGGACTAGACGGCTGATCGCGAATTTCTTCATTTAAATCGGCCCAAAACCAAAGGGAAATTGGAATTAAGATTCGAGCAAGCCACCCGGTCGCAAACCCAATCGGAAACGCTCCAATTAGCAGATACACCGTGATTGTTAGCAGACTCGATACTCGCCAAAAGATGATCATCAAGCGCTGAATTGCTTCGGAGCGTTGCACAAATGCCCAAATCAGCAGCACCAATGGAATGATGACCGTAAATAAGACTGCTAAACGATAGTCAGTCCAAACGAGTGAAGATAACCAAGAAGGGGCGTCCTGCATAGAAATCGGAAAAATGAGGGAGGGCATTGCCCCGCTTTCGCGAGGAGGAGTGAGTAAAGAGAACTAAGTTATTAGCTCATTCAGTATAGAGGAAAGCTTAAAAATCGATTCTTTACTGACATCTTTACTGGCAGTAGATTGAGAAAAATGAATTGAGAAAAACAAGTTCATTTTTGCTCTTCAACGCTTACAGCTGTATTTTGAGTGAGACCTGTATTTTGAGCGAGACTATATTTTGCGACTGTTTTTGCTAATACGGCTAAATCAATGGGTTTTGAGACATAATCGCTGGCTCCCGCTTCTAAACATCGTTCGCGATCGCCTTTCATTGCCATTGCCGTTTGCACAATCACCGGAATCGACTGATAGCGTTCTTGTGCCTGAAGCTCTCGTGTAAGGCTCAGCCCATCGGCCCCTGGAAGATGAATGTCCATCAAAATCATCGCGGGCAGGGCTTGCTTGAGGGATTGCCACATTTCACGACTGTCTTGTACCCAAGCAACTTTGTAGCCCAATTTGCCGAGGAAAGTCATCATCAAGCGAGCGTTAGGAATATTATCTTCGACTAAAAGAATATGATGCGAAGGGATAGGATTGGAGACTCGGTTGAGTGCAATTAGTGGTCCGCGCAACTCTGAAGGAGCGGACGGCGTCAAAGCGGGTGACGAAGCGGCGAGAAGAGAGGACGTAGAGAAGAGGGCAGATTCTACATCAGGCTGCCTCGGTTGAAGTTTACTGAGGGGAAGCGCGATCGTGAAGCGCGATCCTTGCCCCAACACAGATTCTGCCCGCACCCAACCGCCATGCAATTCAGCTAATTTTTGGGTCAGCGCTAAGCCTAACCCTGTCCCTTCGCCACGATTCGCGTTTGTTAACTGAGCGTAGGGACGAAATAAAAGCTGCTGCTGCTCGTCCGAAATTCCGATACCTGTGTCCCAAACGGTGAACTGCATATAGCCGTCACTGGAGCGAACCGTTAGACCAACCGATCCGTGTGTCGTAAATTTCAGCGCATTAGAGAGCAAGTTAAACAGCATCTGCTTAAGGCGCAATGGATCCGCAATGATGGTCGTGATGTCCGGTGCAACATCCAGCTTGAGGGCAAGTCTCTTATCACTCGCTTTTTCTTGAACCAGTTTGAGAGCGATTTCGCAGACCGGCTTCACCTCTGTTATTTCTTGCTGCAAGTCAAGCTGATTCGCTTCAATTTTAGACAGGTCAAGAATGTCATTAATTAGTGCTAAAAGATGTTGACCGCTGCTGAGAATAATCTTGAGATAGTCTTGATGGCGGAGGTTTGTAGCATCATAGCCCTGCTCCCGTAATAGATGGGTGAAGCCTAAGATCGAACTAAGCGGTGTGCGAATTTCATGACTGGTATTGGCAAGAAACTCGCTTTTGAGTTTGCTGGTTTGGATGAGGGTTTGGTTTTCGGCTTGCAGGCTGTTGCAATGTTCGCTCAGGTGCTGTATCTGCTGGGCTTGACGCAGCATCGGAATAGTTTGTGCGATCGCCCGAGCAATGAGGTGCGATCGCAGGGGCAGAAATCGATCTTCGATGGCTGTAAGTTCTAGCTTCGACGGTGCAGTAATAAGCCACCCCAGTTCACCCTGACAATCGACCATATGCCAAGCGGTCTGCCACTGAGTCTGCTCTAGTAACGTCAACTCTGCGACGGTGAGGAGGCTGTCGCGATCGAGCGAGATGACTTGGTGAGCAAGGCTTGGAGGACTACAGTGCAAAGCTCCTGCTGTGTGGTAAATGACAACCTGATCAGGGTGAGTCGTCGGTTTGGCAATCGCAATTATCTCTCCATCTAACCCACGGCTCAAGGCGTGAACAAACGTCTTGAGAACCTCATCTTCCAGGACAGGTTTGGAGTCGGTTTCCAAGATGCTATTGCTCAGCGCTTCGCTTAACTGTAGGTGCAACCCGTTGAGATAGCGCTCGACCCAAAGTTCAGCCACAAGGCAGTCTGTTGATGGGTTGCCCCGAAGCAAAACTTGTTGTAAGGACAACTCGATCGCAGAGTCTTGAATTGCACGATGCAGATGCAAATTCATAAATCAAGGCGCGTTTAAGACGTAGACAGAACCTAGGGTAAGAATACTCATTTCAGCCCAAACACAACTATCAACCATCCTACCGAGATCTGCTGACCGCTTAGGACAATCTAATGATTGACTTGATTAAAGCCTTATTAAAAGCCTGATTAATAGAAGATGCGTGTGAAGAGGATTTGGAATCGCAGCGGTTAAAATTCGCGGGCGGAGAATAGGAGAGACGCGATCGCGAGAACAAATACAATATACAGCACGGCATAGCCCGCGTTGACAATCAACACATCTGGGCTAGGAATTAGATTGTAGACGGCCTGATTTTTAAGATCGAGTCGCGAAAGATCAGGTAGCACAAGATATAAGCCCTGAGTTGCCGCTTCGATTGAAGGATTTTTAGCGAGTTTGCCAAACTTGACAATATCTTGACTGAACTGACCCATTAAGAAGACACCGAATGTAAAAAGCGTCGCTAAGAGTGAACTCGTGCAGACTCCAAAACTGAGCGCGATCGCCGTAATCAGCGACAGTTGTAAAAACAGAAAGCTAGACGAAATTAATAAGTCTCGCAAAGAGAAGGGCACGTTCGCGACCTGTAAAATCGCCATATTGATGGCCGTCATCGCGGTGACTAGAACGGCAAGTACCCCCGATAAGCCCCAATGCTTCCCAATGATGAATTCAACGCGGCTGACTGGTTTGGCAATTAAAACGAACACCGTCCGCTTCTCGATTTCTTTGTTGATTAAACTGGTTCCCACAAAGATGGCAATCATTAGACCTAGCACCGACATGGTGGCAAGCCCTAGATCGAGCAAGATTTTTTTCTCGGTCGCTGCGGCAATTTCGGGCAGCAATCGGTAGGCAAGAATCATGGCTACCGCATAAAACCCTACGAGATAGAGAACGCGATCGCGAATGACTTCTCGAAACACATTCGTTGCGATCGTCCCAATTCGTCCAAACGTGCCACCAACACCCATGCCTACGCTTCTATTCATCGCGGTTTCAGTTCTATCCAGTTCTATATAGGAAGAGACGCAACGGCGCACATCTCTCCAACACGATACTGGGATTTTCTAAAATCGCTTCAGTTTTTTCTGTGTTTCAGCTTAAGGCTGTGGAAGCGAGTCAGGAGAACTCGCCGCTCCACATTGCACCGTTCCCAATGACCGAATTTGCCGTGCCGAAATCGCTGGGGGAGCCGGAGAATTGAATTTAAGCTGCTCAGGCGTACTGACTTGCCGAGCTTGAGCAATGCGGCAGGTCTTCGTGAGGTAATACGCTGCGTTACGGGCACTGGGCCCCTGCCACATTGCTTGCATCTTCAGGTCATATGCATCGGATGTAATGCGGGCAGTGAGATTCCATAACTGATTTTCGGCAATGCGTGGCAGTTGGGCAAATGCCTCATCTCGTATTGTCGGGAATTCTTGATCTAAATTCGACAGCCACCGCTCGACCTCTGCCCAGGGTTTGCCCTCAAGCTGCGATTTGAGCGCTTTTTCGGCAGCATCCAAATAGTCAACTCCGCGAGACAACTCAAGGCGTTTCTCAGGCGGTTGCAGTTCTCTCACAAAGGCACTTTGCTCAAATCCTTGCGCTCGAAAACTAGGATACTCAGTCAGCCAATCTTGCACTTCAAAATACAACTGAAACCAGCAGCTAATGAGCAGGTTAGCGAGTAAGACCAGAATGATGTTTTGCCGATTAGCGGGAGTTGGAGTGGTGTAAATGGGGCTTTTGGTTTTGGGATCGGACTGAATAAACTTAGGAATTGACCAGACGATCGCAGAAATCGGAGGCCAGCTCACAAAAGCCGTGCGTGCTGGAATCGCTCTTCCTTCCCAAGTTCCAAATAGGTAGATACAAATTAGTGCCCCGACAATCCAAGGCCCGATAAAAAGCTCGTAGAGCTTCAGCTTTTTCTTCACGTCGGGTTCGTAAACAAACCACCACGTCCCCAAAATCAGAAAGACCCAGCCCAAGGACGAAATAATTCTCTCTGCAATTTGCGGTGGTGCTTGGGAGGTCAGCGCGGCGACCACAGCCGAAAAAATGCTCAAAAAGATGAGAGTCTGCCAGGATGCCCATTGGGGAGGCTGCATCCGTTTGCGAATTTGATCGAAAATATCTCTCATAGATTGGAACATGGGACGTGGAGAATCTCGGCGGCTATTTAGTAATTGGTAGGCGGGAGAATGGTACGGACGGCGATGAGGAAGGTAATTGCACTAAAGCTGGCTGCATTTGCCAAAAGCACAGCTAAAGCTCGGTTCGGAAGCTCGGAAAAGGTCTGGCGATGCGCCGTTCGTCCTCTAAACTTTATCGGGTCTTGGACTTCAACAGTAGACGGTTTCCGAATTCCTAGAATCTGATCTAGCCAGTTGATTGTCTGAACCTTGAGTAGAAATGTGCCGATGAAGATACTGAATGCAAGTCCAATTAAGAGAGCGGGACTGTTGATGCGATCGTAAAAAATGTAGCCAATTAACTGCACTCGCCAACTCGGTGGCAGCGACGACTCTACTGTAAAGAAGATTAGCCATCCGACAACTGGTGATGCCAGGTTCGCAGTGGCGGCATACTGAATACTGGTTTTTTGACCAATTCCTAAATATTTTTGGAGAACGATCGACTCAATAGCGATCGCTAGCACAATAAATAGTAGCTGAAACAAAATTGCTCGTAAGGGCAACACATCCGTGAACATTGGCAACCTGTCCCCATGCTAGACATCAAGATTCTACGGTGAGTTGGACAGTTTGGGACAAATTTAGGTGTGGAGATGCTGCTTGACTGACAAAACTAAGAAGCTGGGGTAGTGCTATTTCATAAAGGATAGAGAATAATCATGCATTCATGGAGCCTTCTGCAATCCGCACATCTGGGGACATCTGAATAACCGTCTCTGCGTCTATACGAATAAATGAGCCTACAGCGATCGCACATCTGGCATCGCACATCTGGCATGGACGGGCAGCGTTCGATCAATGCCAGATGACCTCCAAATTAGTTCAATCTCGACTCAGTTCATTCCCTTGGCAGAACGGCTTCTGACAGCCAGATCAGGAGTTACGAATCAGATCGGCAACGCCGTACAAGCTAATCAGTAACAGAACCGTAGCCGCTACCTGAGTCGGGCGAGGACGAGGCTCTGAAACTCGGGCTTCTCTCACCAAAATCGAGGCACAAGCGCCGATCGTGTAAATCAACCCCAACAGTAAATAGGGCGATGCTGGAATCACAAGCCACACGGCAAACAATACCATCGACAACGCCAGCATGATCGTCTCAATCAACTGAGGGGGATTGTATTGCCCCATACTCAACCCAAACCAGAAATTGCGCCACAGCCTCATCGGTCTCTCCGTCAACTTGCCTCTATATAAGGTTTATCAGGCTTGAGTACTCTTGTTCAAGTAGTCAAGGGCTTCTTCTGTCGAAAGTTGAGGAAAAGACTGATAAAACCGACTCACGCTTAGAAACCGAGCGGGCGTTGCCAGCACGATCACGCGATCGCACCACTCCTTTAGCACATCCATCATCGACTCAGGCACCACCGGAGCGCAAATCCAGATCTCACGAGGATTTTGCTCTCGCAGCGCTTTCGTCGCCACTGCGATCGTCATTCCCGTTGCAATCCCGTCATCGAGCAGAAGCGCGATCGCGCCTTCTGCGCTCAAACCGGGACGCTGAGCAAATTGCGCTAACTGCTGTTGAGCTTTGACTTGTGCCCGTTCCACCACTTCCTGCCATTCATCTGGACCAATCGAGAGCCGAGTCGGGGTTCGGATGATGTGCCCATCAGCGGTCACGGCCCCGATCGCCAATTCCGGGTCACTTGGACGAGTAATCTTTTTCGCTACCAACACATCCAGCGGGCACCTGAGCGCTCGTGCCACTGGCAACGCTACCGGCAATCCACCCCTTGGCAAAGCATAGACAATGCTCCGGTGCGGCTCGGTCACGGTTTGCATTTCTTGTAAAACGGCTTGAGCCAGTTGCACTCCAGCCGTGTCGCGATCGCTAAATAAAATCGGGTTTTGAGCACTTTGGAAGAGTTGCATAACACCTCCTCATTGAGAGCAGCTTTATCTTTAGCATAGGTGGATCAGCAACGGATGTGGTGCCATTTGCAAATTAGGGGCGTTGGACTAACGTTGGTGCTGTTTGACCAGATTCACGATCGCCCACATCAATGCCTCTGACTCTACAGGCTTCGGGGCATGATGCTGAAATCCAGCTGCGATCGCTTGCTGTCGATCGTGGTCTCCCGCATAAGCCGTCAGGGCGACCGCCAAAACGTCTTTACCGTGAGGCATAGTGCGGATTTGTTGGATCAGCGCATAGCCATTCATATCGGGCATTCCAATATCACTGACCAACACATCAAACCTCGTTTGTCCAAAAACAAGCAATGCTTCGGCGGCGGAAGACACAGCGGTAACAATTGCCCCTGCCTGCTCCAGAATGAAGACGACCAATTCGCGAGAATCTGCCTCGTCATCGACCACCAGCGTCCGAAGATTGGTCAGCAGCGGGGCAGGAGTCATGAGGCGTGAGACAGGGACATCATCTTTGATTGAGTCATCTGTCTTCATCAGGGGTAACCGGACGGTCAAGGTTGCGCCCAGTTCTTCGCCGAGACTATCTGCTTGAACTGTTCCACCGTGCAGTTCGACCAGATGACGCACGATCGCAAGCCCCAACCCCAATCCGCCAAACTTTCGAGTGGTCGTGCTATCTGCCTGACGAAAATAATCAAACACATGGGGCAAAAAGTCAGGGTTAATGCCTTTGCCAGTATCGCTCACGGTGATTTGAGCATATTTGGCCGTTGTCCCGTGTCCGAGATGGTCTCCCACTACTGAGAACAGCTTGATTTCAACTCGTCCTCCGGGTTGGGTGAACTTAATCGCGTTGGTCAGGAGGTTCCAAATGACTTGCTGGAGGCGACCCGCATCACCCGAAACTTGAATCTTGGAGCCGGGAGACGTTTGATCAGCCGTTTCTTCAAACTGAAGGTCAATCGATTTGGCGATCGCAGACAATCGCACCGTTTCAATCGCCGCTTGAATGGTTTCTGCCAGATCAACGGCAGTCGGCGTGAGATGCAGCTTGCCTTGTAGAATCCGGGAAATGTCTAACAAATCTTCAATCAGCTGCGCTTGCATTTTGGCATTCCGTTCGATCGTATCGAGCGCATGAGCCGTTTTCGTGGCATCCAGCTTGCCGCCGCGCAGCAGCTTTGACCAGCCCAAGATCGGGTTGAGCGGCGTTCGCAGTTCGTGAGACAGCACCGCGAGAAACTCATCTTTGACTCGGTTTGCCGCTTCAGCCTGACTGCGGGCAGTTTGTTCTGCTTCATAAAGATGGGTGCGCGCGATCGCTTGGGCACACTGCTGCGCCAGCGACAGAATGAACGCTTGATCCTCTTCATTCAACTGTTGCGGCTCGCCGAACCCAAAAGACATGCCGCCGACGGCCCGACCTTCTACCATCAGGGGCATTGAGATCCACGCCCCAAGATTGTGCTGAGCATAGTGCTTAGCTAAATGAGGATAGCGGACTGCGCGTGCGGCTGAAGGCTCCGCCCAAATCGGTTCCCCAGTCCGCACGACTTGGGCTAAGGGAATGGGGGCATTGAGAGAAAACCGCTCCCATCCCTCAAACTGGTTGGCGGTTCCCCCAACAGCGCGAACCACTTCTAATTCAGTGCCGGTTTCGTTGAGCAGGGCAATCATCGCAAAGTTCGCACCCAAGGCAGCAATGCCCTGATCCACAATGACTTCAGACACTTGGGCTGGTGTGAGTGACTCAGACAGGGCAGCGGTCACAGACTGAAGACGGTTGACTCGCTCGGCTGACTCTTCGGCGGCTTGTTGGGCCTGCTGAGCGTCTTGGAAAAGGCGAGCATTGTCGATCGCGATCGCGGCTCGGTGAGCAATATCTTCTGCCATTGTCAAATCTGATCCGCTGTAGCGACGATCGGATTCAGCCGTCACAAACGTAATGGCTCCTAAAATCTGTCCCCGGGCTATTAGCGGGCAGACAATGCAAGACTTCAAACCGAGTTCGCGCAGAAGACTCAAATGTTCTGCATCGTGAGCCACCCGCTCTAACATTGCATCTGGAATGTCAACCACGATTTCTGCTTGTCCGGTTCGTAAAACTTTGGATACTCCCTCTGCCTCATCAAGCTGTCTAGGATAGCGCCGATGCAGTTCCCAGGCTAAATTCACCTTCTCTGCATCACAGTGAGCCACAGCTACCCGATGAATGGATTGATTGTCCTGCAACAGATCCACCGCGCACCAGTCGGCAAAGAATGGCACGACCAAATCGGCAACGCTTGCCAGAGTGCGTTCATACTCCAGCGAGGATGCCAGTGCCATCGTGACTTCCCCTAAAAATGTCGATCGCCGCTGGTCGGCTTCTGCTTCTAGGCGGGCAGTTTGCTCTCGAATCAGTTGAGCGCGTTCGGCTTCGGCTTGTTTGCGCTCTGTAATGTCTTTGTTGATGCCCACCAAAAAGAGCGGGTTCCCGGCTTCGTCGTACACCGTCTTTGCAGTCGTTTCGATCGGTAGTGCCGAGCCATCTTTGCGCCGACAGGAAATTTCACCGCTAAAGGCTCCAGTTTCCTTGATCGACCGAATGATCTCAGCCGTCATCGTAGGTTGGATGTCGGGATGATGGAGAAAGTGAACGGGTTTGCCGATCGCTTCTGCTGCCGTGTAGCCAAAAATCTGTTCGGCGTTGCCCAGCCAGCGTTGAATTTTGCCCTCTAAGTCGGTTAACAAAATGGCATCTGGCATCTGCTGCAACGCCGCATCTGAAATTAGCAATTCTGCTTCAGCTTGTTTGCGCTCTGTAATATCGTGCATGACGACCACCGCGCCTTGGGCATCTGCGCTTCCAGAGTTGCGCTTTGTGCGAATCGCTTGCCCACTGGCGAGCAGCGTCCGAGCGGTTCCGTGCTTCGGCGCAATCACCATTTCAACGTTGTCAACCGGCAGTCCTTGCAATGCGCGAAACAGCGGAATCTCGGCTTTAGGCATCTGCGTCTTGCCATCTGGCAGGTAGAGATCATAGTACTCTGCCCATTGCTCTGGCGGCAGCGGTTGCTCTGGCAGTCCGTGAAATTTTCGGGCGGCCCGGTTAAATAGGGTCAGAACTCCCTCAGCATTACACGCTACGATGCCTGCCTGAACGTTATCCAACAGGGCCTGGAGTAATTCTTGTTCCTGCTGAAGGGTGGCTTGGGCTTGCTGTCGCTCAACAATTTCTAACTGAAGCAATTTGTTGGCGTTGGAGACCTCAGCGGTGCGTTGCTCAACTAGATGTTCTAACTGTCTTTGCGCCTGTTGCCGTGCCAACTCAGTTTGCTGGCGCTCTAACTCAGTTGCAATCCGCAGCGCAAAGATGGGAAGCAACGTCTCGGCAAGCTGGACGTTTTCAAGGGGTTGGCTATGCATTACGCCTAGCAGTCCTAGGGGCGTGCCAATGGAGTCGTAAAACGGAATGGCGATATAGCTTTCGATGTTCAGCGGTTTTAATAAGGGAGCATTGGGAAAGCGGGCTTGCACACCCTTGGGATAGCAGCACATTTTTCGCTGCCGAATCACCTCTTGACAGGGAGTGTCTTTCAACAAGTAGGCAAAGTTATCGATGATCTGATCGTGGGCGCAAGCAGCGATCGTTTGAATCGCGTCTAAATTTTCTTCAGCTAATAAGCCAATGTAGGCGTAGTCTGCCCCTAAAACTTTTGTGAAATGTTGAACTAGGGCGTAGAAAAACGCCTCGCCTGTGACGGCAGCGACTCCCTGAGTCACCTCTAACAGGGCAGCATCAATTTGGGCTATTTTACGCGCGGCGAGCCGTAGCTCTAGCTCATCGACCACCATTGCTGCTAGATCTAGCAGCGTGGCTTGTTGATCAGTAGTGAGGGCAGGGCGCGGTTTTGTATCAAGCAAACAGAGCGTGCCTAGGGTATAGCCATCCTGGGTGAGCAAAGGCGCGCCTGCATAGAAGCGCAGTCCCGGTTCATTCAGCACGAATGGATTGCATGTGAGACGATCGTCTTGGCGGGTGTCCGGAATCACTAACACATCGTTAGACAACACAGCAAAGCTGCAAATGGTAGCATCCCGTTGGACTTCGCGAAGGTCAAAGCCATAGCACGACTTGAACCAGGCCCTCGATTCATCAATCAGAGACACCAAGGCAATCGGCATATCAAACAGACGTGCTGCCAAGGCCGTAATGCGATCGAAGCCAGCTTCAGGCGGAGTATCGAGAATTTGATATCGTCGCAGTGCCTTTAACCGTTCCGCCTCGTTGATGGGTAGCGGAGCGGTCGTCAAGGTTGGCTTTGGCAAGGCTTCAGTCATAGCGTTAAGGGAACGGTTAAGTCAGAATCTAGAGCAGCAAGGACGAGATTCACTTTGATGACTAGTCATCAAACTAGTCTGTCTCGCGATTAAGCTGTGTCGCTAACGCCGCGATCGCGGCGATCAACATCTCCGGCTCTACAGGTTTAGAAAGATGCCGTTGAAACCCTGCCGCGATCGCGTGGTGAGCATTGATTTCTCCAGCGTAGGCGGTGAGCGCGATCGCTAAAATCTGCTCGCCCTGCGGCATGGCTCGAATTTGCCGAATCAACCCATAACCATCGATCTCTGGCATACCAATGTCGCTCACTAGCACATGGGGTTTAGTTTGAGGCAGCGCGGCTAGAGCAGCGGTCGCAGAGCCAACGGACGTGACGGTCGCCCCCGCCTGCCTCAAAATAAAGGCACTCAATTCTCGCGTGTCGGTGTCATCATCGACTAGCAAGATGCGGAGATGGCTGAGGGGATGGGGTGAGGAAGTCGAGGAAGACAGCACTTCATTTTGCATCGTTTCCTCTTGTTTGAGCAGAGGCAGTTTAACCGTGAAGGTTGCGCCCTGCCCCTCTCCGGCACTTTCAGCCCCAACCGTGCCGCCGTGCAGTTCAACCAGATGCCGCACGATCGCGAGTCCTAACCCCAAACCGCCAAACGTTCGAGTCGTCGTTCCATCTGCCTGACGGAAGTACTCAAACACATGCGGCAAGAAGGATGCGACAATGCCTCTGCCCGTATCACTGACTTGGAGTTGAGCGTGCGAAGCAGTGTAATTCAACCGAATCTCTACCCGCCCGCCTTCAGGCGTAAACTTGACAGCATTAGATAGAAGATTCCAGATCACTTGCTGGAGGCGAGCAGAATCTCCTAACACCTGCCCGGCGATTGGCTCTAGTCGGGTATGAACTTGAATTGACTTGGCTTCTATTGCTAGTCGCAGGGTTTCGAGTGCTGCCTCAAGGGTCGCCTCAAGCTTGACCGGAGTCATCTTGAGGTTGAGTTTGCCTTGCAGAATCCGAGAGACATCCAACAGATCCTCAATCAGTTGGGTTTGCAGTTTGGCGTTGCGCTCGATCGTCTCCAGCGCATGAGCCGTTTTCAGCGCATCCAACTTGCCAGCGCGCAGTAGCTTTGACCAGCCCAAAATCGGATTCATTGGCGTGCGCAGTTCGTGAGATAGCACCGCCAGGAATTCATCTTTGATGCGGTTGGCAGCAACGGCTTGCTCTCGTGCGGCTTGTTCACGGGCAAGCAGTTGCTCACGCTCCGCTTCAGCACGCTTCGCTTCGGTAATGTCGTTGACTAGCACGACAAAACCTTCAACTGTTCCTTGAGTGCCAAAGCGAGGAACACCAAAGCGAGGAACATACGTGACCAGGACGTAACGAGTGCCAACGACCGCGTAAGGCACTTGAGCTTCAAAGCTGACTTGCTGTCCTGACAAAACCTGTTCAATATATGGACGAATCACCTCGTAAGCCGCTTCCCCTAAGACCTCGCGTACATGCTTGCCATAGATTTCGGTGGCAGAATGACCAAACCACTCTTCGTAGGTGTGGTTGTTAAAGCGGTAGCGTTGTTCTGAGTCTATAAACGAGATCAAGACAGGCAAAGTGTTGGTGATCACACGGAGTTCTGCTTCTCGTTGCCGCAGTGCTTCTTCGGTCTGTTTATGGTGGGTGATGTCGATCGCGGTTCCGATAAAACTTGCTACCCGCCGGGACGACCCTTCCCCCTCGAATTGCGCCAGCCCGTTTGCTAACACCCAGCGCTCGGTATGATCAGCCCACACGATGCGGTACTCAATGTCGTAAACCCCCAAACCACCAGGCTCGAGCGCCGCGCCAATCGCCTCTGCGACACGCGCTTGGTCATCCGGGTGAATGCGCTCCATCGTGACTGAGAGCGGCAACACCACCACGTCAGGTGGCTCACCCCAAATCTCGCGCATCCGCTCGTCTAGCTCGACGAGGTTCGTGCTAGGGTCATAGCGCCACGTTCCTAAACGACCCACTCCGATCGCAAGCTGGGCGCGTGCCTCACTCTGACGCAAAGACTCTTCTACTTGTTTACGATCGCTGATGTCAGCGAGTGCGCCAGGAAAGGCGACGGGTCTGCCCTGCGAGTCATATTCAACTCGACCTCGCGCGGCAACCCAACGCACCTCGCCCGTCACCGTCTGAACACGGTACTCTGAGACAAACTCCTCGCCTGTCTCGATCGTGCGATGAATGGCCGCTAAGATACGAGGTCGGTCTTCCTCGTGGATCGCATTGATAAACTGCTCCAGCGGTAGCCCTGTCGCCGCTTGGGTTGGGTCAACGGCAAAGAGGTGAGCGAAGGCTGCATTGACGGTGATGCAGTTCTCTAGGATATTAAACCGCCAGGTGTAAATTTCTCCAGCTACCAAAGCAGACTCCATCTGCACATGAGCATCCCGCAACGCTTGGTCGGCTTGCTTGCGATCGCTCACATCGATTGAGACCCCCAAAATTTGATGAGGTATCCCATCTACAGTGCGGTTAAACACAACACTTTGAGAATAGAGCCAGCGCCATTCGCCATCAGCATGGTGAGCCTGATATTCAATACTCAGCACCGCCCCTTCTGGAGCTTCACGGAAATTTTCAAAGTGAGCGTAGACGCGCTCTAAATCGTTGGGGTGAATAATGGTCGGAATCACATCTGACCCCATTGCCTGAACTTGCTCAGAGGTGTAGCCTAACAAATCGGTAATTTGGCGATTGGTGTAGATAGAGCGCTGTTCGATCAGATCATGCACAAACAAAATACCGGGCATGGCTTCAGCAATTTGCTGGCTGTAGCGCTGGCTCTCCTGTAACTGGGCTTCGATCGCTTTCCGCAGGGTAATGTTCTCAAACGCTAATCCCAAACATTGGTTGGGCAGCGGAAACGCTTTCAAGCTATACGTTCCTGCGGTAATGCCGTCCTCGCCATATTGCACTTCTCCTAAATCGATCGCTTGCCCCGTTTGCACCACCTCGGCATACCGTTGAACCAGAGGCGATTGCACGAGAGCCGGAAAATGCTCTGCCATCGTCGTGCCGATCAGGGACTCAAAATCAACCCCTGTAGCCGCCGATGCTGCCGGATTCGCAATGAGCAGCCGGAAGGAGCCGCAATCGCACAGGTCTTCTAGCTGCCAGACCACAATTCCAACTTGGACGTTGCGCACGACGCTGGCGTAAAGCTGCAAGCGCTGCTCTGCCTGTTTGCGTTCCGTGATGTCCCGATGAGTGCCCCAGGCTCGCACTAGCATTCCATCTTCAATGACACCAACCAGGTTATTCAAAAAAACTTTGGGGTTGCCAAATTGATCAACTTCATAAGATTCGGCGTCAATCAGCCGATAGCCTGACTCAATAAAGGCTTTTAGATAGTCAGTGTTGTGGGCGTCTGACTGAACCAGAAACGCGCTGAGCTTTGCTCCAACAAGACTTTGAGGTGAAGAAACCCCATACATCTGCGCCATCGCCTGGTTACACTCTGACAGATAGCCATGTTGGTAGAAGCGCTCAATCTGCTCGTCTTCGGAGCAGCAAATCGGCACTGGTTTTTCCAATTCAAAGCACCAAATAGCTTCCGAGCTTTGCCCAATAAATGCCCGATAGCGTTCTTCGCTGCGTTGAAGTGCTATTTCAGCTAGCTTGGGTTCAGTAATTTTCGTTTCATAAGCATTAGCATTGGCAATGACCGTAGCGACGTTACTGGCGATTAAATCAAAGAAGCCTCGATAATCGTCATCAAACTCTCGTCGAGGACTAATGCCCAGCACTAGCAGTCCGACGACTGGCTGCCTTGGTCCTGACGGGCGTAAGGGCAAGACGATCGCAGCATCGGGCGCATCCTCCGATCCGCCTCCCGGTAGGGCTGCCAACTGAGCCGTCAATCCATTGATTTGGTGAGCCTGACCTGTGGTTTTGACCTGCGCCAAATGCCAAGCATCTGTTGCCGTCGCTAAGTCTACCTGTTGCGGACTCGCGATCGTTCCAGGCTCCATTCCCACTGTGCCCGCTAAATACGCTCGACTGCCCTCAGCCTTAACCACATAAAGCAACGCAAACGGAAGGTCATAGGAGTTTTGCGCCAAGGTTTCTACAATCAGCGTACAGGCGGATTTCACCGTTTCTGCCTGACCCGTGTTAGCAGACAGTTCACGCAACGTTTTTAGCCTGCGATCGCTCAGCACTCGCTTTGTCGTCTCAGTACAAGTGCAGAATACGCCTCCGATCCCTCCACTCTCATCTTGAATGGGGCTGTAAGTAAAGGTAAAGTAGGTCTCCTCGGCATAGCCATTCCGAGTGACGATTCGTTGAACATCTTCTAAACAAGTAGACGCGCCCGTTTCCCGCACGCTGTCTAAGAGAGAAGCCATCCTATTGCCATCCTCTGCCCAACACTCGCGCCCCGGACGACCCAAACACTGAGGGTGCTTCGACGGTTCTAGAAGGCAATAGGCATCGTTGTAGAACCACAGGTAGTCGCGTCCCCACCAAAGCGCGATCGGTTGCGGAGACCCCAAGCAGAGGCTGACGGCGGTTCGTAAGCTTTGCGTCCACTCGCTGACGACACCTATTGAGGGTTGCGACCCGTCAGCATTGCCACCCCCGAAGCGTGCCCGCAGCATTGCCCGGATTTCGCCCTCGCCCGCAAATAGGCTATCCATTTCTGCTGTCTTTCCGCCGTCGATCACAGTTCCTCTCTAAATCTAGTAAAATGCCGAACCAGCCATAGCTGCTAACCTATAGGGCTACTGAGGAGAAATCGCCAAGCTTATCTAATCTGCCTCAACACCAACGGAGACGAGGTGACTTCTCCGATTAAGGTGACCCTTAGAAGCGCTTACACCTGCTCTTAAGGCAATTCAGTCAGGCCGTGAAGCTACTGAAGCAAGCTGATAAACTCACGCTGTTTGAGCGATCGACTGGGCCCGAATCTATTTATCTTTGCATTAGACCACACAAACCAAAGCATGACGTACACAGATGTTGTCGTGGGTTGTCTACCGAAAGTTAGAAGCTCTCGTCTATTGTAAGGTGAGTAAGTTGTAAGGTGAGTAAGTCAAGCTCGCTTCAGAAGCGACCCACAACAAATGGTCAAATCAGTACGCATTGTGCGGTTCCATTCGCCCAGTTCCACCTAAAGCAAGTTTTCTAAGCTAACGCGATTGTCTTAAAATTTATTAAAGATGAGTTGCCAAACTCGGGAGAACACACGCGCGATTCATGAGTAACGAAGAACAAATCAGCCTATTTGATGTCACCCCTACCGCTGCTGCTAGTTCCCCAGTAGCAACCCCGGTTGGCTTTGACCCCGACTTGATCCCCACCAGTGCCAAAGTGCCGATTCCTACCGGGACGTATGACTCCATGGCAAAAATGGCAGAACACTGCAATCGCTGCCATCGCTGCGACTTAGGCGCATATCGAACCAATGCGGTGATCGGACGAGGAAATCTCAAAGCTCCTATTTTACTAGTCGGTGAAGGACCAGGACAAACTGAGGACGAAACCGGATTACCCTTCACGGGTAAGTCAGGGCAGTTGCTTGAAAAAATCTTGGCATCGGTCAATCTCACGACAGAGAACGATGTTTTTATCTCTAACATCGTCAAGTGCCGCCCACCCGAAAACCGAGTTCCTACTACCGATGAAGCGAATGCGTGTAGCGGCTACTTAAAAGAACAAATTCGCATGGTTGACCCGAAAATTATTCTGCTAACGGGAGCAACCGCAATGAAGAATTTAGTCGGCATTAAGCAAGGAATTACAAAAGTTCGGGGGCAATGGATTGAGCAAGACGGGCGATTTTATATGCCGATCTTTCACCCCGCGTATCTGTTGAGAAATCAGTCCCGTGACAAGGGCGGTCCCAAGTGGTTGATGTGGCAAGATATCCAAGCGGTGAAAGCTAAGCTCGATGAACTGCGATCGTAGCGGCTACTGTAATTGCTTGAGATTATGACTCTAGGGATGGCAACTTCACAACAACACCAAATTTTTTCGATAGTTTCCGAGCATGTTCAACAAAGTTGGTTTCTCTATCGGTTTGCCTGATAATTGGCAATGTAGTGCCTAAAACGGCAAGAAAATAAGCCTTGATTCTTTGAGGTCTTCTCCTGTAAACGACTTTGACCTCATCTTGAAGATCGCTTAAGTAGACGCTGATAATATCTCGACGCTCATCCGGCAATTCTTCTACAATCCTTTGCAGCGCATCGAGAGAGTTAATAATTTGCTCAACATCTTGAAGTAGGATTTGCTGAGGTGTAGATCTAACGCCAACTGACGGTTTAGAAAATTCATCTGCCTGCCCAACCGACGACTCTTTAGCAACTTCATCAGCCGGACTGCTCAGTTTCTCTAACCCTTTTAGCTGCTCTAATATTGCTTTTCCCTTGTCAGTTAGATAGGCCCGAACGATCTGAAACTCTCTCGTACTATTGTCATAAACCTTAGCCACTTTGAGATATCCATCTTCCGCCATCGTGTCTAGATAATATCGAAGCATTTGCATCGATGATCCCAACGCGCTGGCAATACCTTCCCCAGAAATTGTTCCGCTGTTGACCACTTGCAGAATTCTGATTTGCTTGTCGTTCAATGCCATTGAGGGGTGCAATTCCTACTAAACGCTTTTGAAGTCATCACTTCGGGTTAGGACTGTCATTCTATCCGGTTTTATCCAATAAGTTGTCAGATTTGAGCGGTCGAACGACTCCAGCATTACAATCTCGCAACCAAGTCCGAATGGCTTGACCTAAAATGCCCTGACTACTTTCTCTGGGTGGTGATTCGCCGAGAGCACCTTTGGAGCTTGCAGCCACTGGCGCTTTCGGATAGGTGCCGATCTGGCTAAACAGAAGGGCGAGTTGCCACTCACTCCCAGTTTTTGTCAGAAACAACCAGTGAAAGCCTTGAAGGTAAACCTCTGTGCTTTCTTTGCTGCGCGGACGACCTAGAGTTTGCCGTTCTAGCGTCGTAATGAAGACTTGACGCAAATTTGGGTCAGGATTGCCAGAGGAATTGCCTAAACTGGCAACTCCATCTGGACTGAGCGGAAGCGGCTCAAATTCAGGTCTACCGGCGGTGAGGACATAACTGCGATTTGGATTGCCTCTAGGCGTTGATCGAGCGATGACGCGATTGGTGTAACTTGCGAGATTGCCAAGCATGAGGGCGACAAGCGGTTCGACTTGGGAGGGGCAGGCGTATCGGGGCGGCGGGGACGCGTCGCTTTTAGAAGCAAACGAGAGTAGAGCCGTAAGGGTTAAAGACACAGCCTCGATTGCGACGCAAGCTGCCAAGGGCATCGCGAACACCTTCCATCCCCTCGACCTCCGCCAGCCCTCATCGCCCATCCCTAACCTCCAATCTCCTCACAGATTCGCTCAAACGCTTTAGCTGGGTCATCTGCCATCGTAATCGGACGCCCAATCACCAAATAGGTTGATCCAAATTGAATGGCTTGAGCAGGAGTCATGTGCCGCTGTTGATCTCCCGATGCTGCCCACGTCGGTCGCACGCCCGGTGTAACCAGAACAAAGTCATCGCCGCAGGTTTGTCTAAGTTGCTGCACCTCTTGCGGAGAACACACCGCGCCTGCTAAGCCACTTTCCTGGGCTAGAAGTGCCATTTTAAGCGCATATTCTGGTAACTCTAGCGGCACGTTTAGTTCAAAGGCCAACGTTTGAGCCGAAATACTGGTTAACAGCGTAACGGCGATTAATTTAGGAACGGGCAAGCCCGCTTGTTCGGCACTGGTTTGCAGCGCCACTTGCGCCTGTTGCAGTCCGGCTTTTCCGGTTGTGGAATGAATGGTGACTAAATCGACACCATAT
Organism: Myxacorys sp.; assembly: GCF_059501405.1. Taxonomy (NCBI): domain Bacteria; kingdom Bacillati; phylum Cyanobacteriota; class Cyanophyceae; order Leptolyngbyales; family Leptolyngbyaceae; genus Myxacorys; species Myxacorys sp. Next base: position 52,001 of record NZ_JCACCM010000175.1, on the reverse strand, counting down.
CTCGCGGCAGCCGCGCATGCACCCGCAACGGTGTTGGGAATGTCATGAAATTTTAGATCGAGAAAGATGCGCTTTTGCCGCTCTTTTAGACGCGTCAGAATGGTTGCACCACTGCTAACAAACAATTCTAGCCCGACTTTCCAGAAGGTGACTTGCGGCAGTTGGTCGAGCAGCGCGATCGCATCCTCCTCACTCGCTACATCCAGGGGAACAATAATGCGCTCAGAAATTCCCATACGTTATTCCACAAAGCGAACAAATTTAGTTTTACCAAGCTGCAGCACTTTTCCGAGCAATTCTTCAGGAGATGCAAAGGTTAGATCGACCTGATCCACCTTCTGACCGTCTAACTTGACTGCTCCGCCCTGAATTTGACGCCGCGCCTCCGAACTGCTCTTACACAGACCTGTTGCGCTGACTAGATAGAAAATTTTGGACGGAAACTGAACGGCTGAGAGCGAAAACTCTGGGACAGACTCACTCTGACTGCCTGCTCCTTGAACCAGATTGATCGCAGCGGCTTGAGCTTCAAGAGCGTTTTCTTTGCCGTGATACTGAGCAGTAACTTCTAGAGCAAGGAGTTTCTGACGATCGCGCGGCTGCTCTGGTAGCTGATCTAACGGCAGATTGGTTAGCAACTCAAAATATTGCTCAAGCAGCGCATCCGGAATTTTTTCCAGCTTTGAGTACATACTGAGCGCATCTTCCGATAGCCCAATGTAATTACCCAGTGATTTCGACATTTTCTGAACGCCATCGGTTCCGAGCAGAATCGGCATTAGCAGACCAAACTGAGGTGTCTGCCCAAAATGGCGCTGCAAATCTCGACCGACCGCCAGATTGAACTTCTGATCCGTGCCGCCGAGCTCTACATCAGACGCGATCGCAACCGAATCGTAGCCCTGCATTAACGGGTAGAGGAACTCATGGATGTAGATCGGTGTCCCTTGTTTATATCGCTCCGCAAACCCTTCCTTCGCTAGCATCTGCCCGACTGTCATCGTCGCCAGCAACTCTTGAATCTTGGGTAAATCAAGTGCTGATAGCCATTCCGAGTTATAGCGCACTTCCAGGCGTCCGGGCGTGTCGAAATCTAGAATGGGACGCACCTGATTGAGATAGGTTTCAGCGTTTGCTTTCACCTGCGCTTGAGTCAGCTGACGCCGTACTTCCGACTTCCCAGTCGGATCTCCGATTTGCGCTGTAAAATCTCCAATAATCAACACTGCTGTATGTCCAGCATCCTGAAACGATCGCAGCTTTCGGAATACGGTACTATGCCCCAAGTGAATATCCGTACCCGTCGGATCGATTCCGAACTTAATGCGGAGAGGACGGTCAGCCTGCTCAATCCGATTGACCAGATTCTCATTTGGGCTATTCGACTCTGGCTGATCTGGAAAGATTTCACTGATGCCCCGGTACAGCCAAGAAAAATTGGTTAGCATACGTTGTTTGATACAAAACCGCGATACCATCTGCTCTGATGTAGAAGATGCTTCCCCTTGTTAGAATTCAAGGATTATTCAGTCACACTACTATAATTGGGGCAATCTTTGACCCGTTTCACAACCCTAGCGCATGAGATTGGAGAACTGCCTATCCGCAAGCCCGCAACTGACTTTACAGAAACTTTGTTTCATTTTGGGAAGTCTCATTTATCCTACTAAAGTTATCTTTGATACCCGTATCAAAATCCTGCTTCAACAACCGTTAATTTACTCTAGCTAGAGCATTCCTCCAGCTACCTTCGTTGCCCTTTTGAGAATAGAGAGATCACCGTGTCGTCTAACACCATCAGACAAAAGCAACAGCGTGAACCTGAATCCACGGGTCAATTTATCCGGTCAGTCGCCAAGGTTACAGGAGGAACTCTACTTGGACTCACGATGCTGTCCAGTGCGATCGTTGCCGGTGGATTGGTCGGCTTAGCCGTCAGCTTCCGCAACTTGCCCGATGTGCGCGTACTCCGAGGCTATACCCCAAGCGAGACGACTCATATTTATGACATCAAGGGTAAACCACTCGCCAGCATTCACGGGGAAGCCAATCGGGAAGTGGTACCGCTCGATAAAATTTCTCCTCACCTCAAGCGAGCGGTGATTGCGATCGAAGATAGCTACTTCTATTCCCATAGCGGCGTCAACGTCGGGGCAGTGGCGCGGGCGACAGCCGCAAACTTCAGCACGGGTAGAACGGTAGAAGGGGGTTCTACCCTAACGATGCAGTTGGTGAAGAACTTGTTCTTGTCACCCAAACGCGCGTTTAGCCGGAAAATTGCAGAGGGCGTTCTAGCGCTGCGGATTGAGCAGATTTTCAAAAAAGACCAGATTCTCGAGATGTATCTCAATCAGGTCTACTGGGGTCACAACAATTATGGAGCACAGACAGCGGCGCAAAGCTACTTTGGCAAATCCGTTTCAGAGCTAAACTTAGCGGAATCGAGCATGATGGCAGGCCTAATCCAGTCGCCGGAAGCGCTGAGTCCATTTGCCGATCTTAAAAGTGCCAAGAAGCGACAGCGAGAAGTGTTGCATCGCATGACCGAACTGGGTTGGATTACGGTGAGTGAAGAAGAAACCGCTCGAAAGCAGCCCCTTAAGCTCGGCAAAATCACGTCCTTTCAGAAGAGTGAGATGCCGTATGTCAGCGATGCGGTCGTTCAGGAACTCACCAAGAAGTTTGGACGCGATGCCGTGCTGAAGGGCGGAATGCGGATTCAAACCACGATTGATTCTAAGCTGCAACGCATCGCAGAAGATACGGCTAGTAGCTGGATTGGCAGGCTCAATGGCATGGGAGTTTACGCCGATCAAATGGCCATCGTGTCGGTAGACCCGCGCACCCATTTTGTTAAAGCAATGGTTGGCGGGGTGGACTTCAAGAAGAGTCAATACAATCGAGCCATTCAAGCCTTGCGTCAACCTGGATCAGCGTTCAAGCCGTTTGTCTACTATGCAGCGCTGGCGTCTGGTAAATATGGTGCTGACTCGACGGTATATGACAGTCCTGTGGGGTACCCAGATGGGTACGACATGTACTATCCCCAAAACTACGATCGCACCTTTGGTGGAGCCATGTCTCTGCGTCGCGCCCTAGAGCAGTCACGGAATGTCCCGGCTGTGAAACTGGGTCAAGAGCTTGGCTTAAACAAAATCGTTGAGATCTGTCGCAGCATTGGCATCAAAAGCCCCATTGATCCGGTCATTTCGCTACCGCTTGGAGCCGTTGATTTAACACCGATGGAAATGGCGAGCGCTTATGCCACGTTTGCCAACAACGGCTGGTACTCCGAGACGACGTTGATTGCCCAGGTCAGCGACAGTAGCGGAAATACGTTGCTCGACAATACCCCTCGACCGAGACTCGTTCTTGACCCGTGGGCATCAGCATCGCTCAATGATGTCCTTCAGGGGGTTGTCTCACGCGGAACCGGAACCGCCGCGCAGATTGGGCGTCCGGCAGCAGGTAAAACAGGAACTACCTCGTCTGAGCGGGATATTTGGTTTGTGGGCTATGTGCCACAACTCGCAACGGCTGTTTGGGTTGGTAATGATGACTATACACAGTTGGGTCAAGGCGCAACGGGCGGTAGCTACGTCGCTCCGATTTGGCGCGACTTTATGTCACAGGCATTGCAAGGTGTGCCGGTTGAAAAGTTTAGACCCGCTTCTGACTTCGATCGACCTTGAACAGATCTTAAACAAATACAGAAATGGACGATCGAGCATCTTGGGCGTTTAGCAAAAACGGTCAGGCTCAATCGTCCATTCAAAATTGTTTTCTATAAAAAATCTTATTTGTCGATTTGTGATTTCATCCGCGCCAACGTTTGATTCATCTGATCAAACATTTGTTGTGGCGTAATACCAAATTGGTTAAGCTGCGTTTTCATCTGCTCAACGGTCATTTGAGCCGTGAAATCTTCGGATAGCTCAAAGCGTTTCATAAAAATTTTGTAGCGATCCATAATGGCTTCCATCTGCTCGATAAACAGAAGTTTGCCTTCGCGATCGAACTTGCCATAGCTGCCGCCTAGGTTTACAAGCGACTGATAATCATCGAACAGTTGCTTTGCTTCTTGTTGGACAATCTCGGAGTCAAAAAATCCCATTGCTCTAAAGTGGCTTGAGTAGCTGAATAGGAGTTGATTGGAATATCTCAATCAGGCTCTATTGCTTATCTTAATGCAACCCTCTACTGACGATAAGTAGGGCTTTCACTACCTGAAGCTGAGGCCTTCGAGCATAATCAATCTCAGAGCCACTCTGATCCGTCAGATTAAAACTATACTGAGCGACAGGCTTAACATCTGACGCCACGACCCCTGCGATCGCTTGTTCATAGAAGGTTTCTACTTCATGCACAGGTTTGCGCATAAGCTGCTGGGCAACGTCACTCTGAGGCACCAACGACGATAGGTGGCCATCCTCAAGGGTGGGTACAGTTGGGCAATCTACTTTAAAAACAAAATCCGCTATAGTGGCACTCTGAGGGGGTAGAGTATCAAGGCGATCAGCGTTAGGGCCTTGCAAGGATGAGGCTATACTTCTATGCACTCAACTTGTATGTACTTAACTTAGGCCGTGTAAACCGGAGAATCGGACGAAATCGACAGCCATGTTAGCGAAACCAAGAAGTCGGAGAATTGCGGCACTTTTGGCATTAGCAGGAGCGGTTCCTATGTTTGGTGGCTTTCATCTTGCGGGGTTGCACAAACTCTATTTAGGACAGCGCTGGTGGTGCCTAATCTATGTTGCATTTGCACTAACTGGAAGCAAAGCAGCCTGGATTGCGGGCGTGTTTGATGCGATCTTTTATTTAGTTCAGAATCCCGATGAGTTTGATGCGAATTTTAACGAGGGTGAGCTTTTGGAAGCGGGGGCTGGCATGTTTGGAAAAGCCTCTGAGCCTGTCAGTACGATCGCAGAGACGTTACGAGATCTCGATCATCTGCGAGAAGATGGCTTGATTTCGGAGTACGAATTTGAACAGAAGCGGCGAAAGCTGCTAGAAAAGATTCAGTAAGAGTGAATCAGTAAGAGTGAAGGGAAATGGGCTTTCTGAATTGGTTAACGTCTGGCTCAGGAGGAGCGGCTCAATCCCTGAAGTCGCAAATTCAGAATGATCCTTACTATCGATTCCAGTCGTTGGAAGAAATTAAACTGGCAGTATCGCTTGGCATTCAAATTGATGTCAATCAAGCAAATGTGGATGACTGGCTACGACTTCCAGGGCTTTCAATCCATCAAGCTAAGATGCTGACCCAACTGAGCACCTCAGGAGTTCAGTTTTTCTGTGCGGAAGATGTTGCGGCTGCGTTAGGTATGTCGGCTCAGCGCATCAAGCCACTAGAACCGATTATGAGATTTTGTTATTACGATCCAGAAAGTTTGGTTCAAATTCAGCGCGTGAATTTGAACACGGCGTCTCCAGAAGAGTTAGCGCAAATTCCGGTCATGAAGCCCGTGTTAGCCCGCGCGATCGCACGAAACCGAATAACCAACGGCAATTACAAAAACGTGGTCGATCTGCAAGAACGACTATCGTTACCTAGCAAAGTAACAGCCGAGTTAATGCATTACTTGAATTTCTAGATTGGACTTACACATTGGCAATCACATTACCAATGGATTTGATAACGTTTGATAGCGGATGCAGGTTTCGCTTCCAATCAGTATTCCTCTGTTACAAAATCCGCTGCCAGCACTACACGCCACCGATTCGATCAAACGGAAAGAACCGAAATAACGCTCGCCCAATAATATAGTCCTTCGGCAAAAATCCCCACACATGGGAATCATTGCTATTGTTGCGATTGTCTCCCATTACAAAAAAGCTATTCTCAGGAACTCGAACTGGGCGCAGCGTATATTTTGGGGGTTCTGCAATGTAGGGTTCTTCCACCTGCACGTTGTTGATTAAAACCTTGCCATTCTTCACTTCAACCGTTTGTCCGGGTTCGCCAATGATCCGCTTGATGAAGGCTTGATCTTTAAGATATCCCTGTTCTTGTAGCTGGGGGGGTGGATCAAATACGACAATTTCGCCCATCTCTGGATTTCGGAACCGATACGAAAGCTTTTCGACAACTAAGCGATCGCCAATCCTCAGCGACGGAATCATCGAGTCAGACGGAATAAATCGAGGCTCTGCGATATACGATCGCACCATCAGCGCCAAAATCAGCGCGATGACCAGAATTTGAATATTTTCCCACCACACTTTCCATGTAGGAGACGGTGTAGGCGTAGCAGTCGTCGGTTCGTGAGTCATAAAGGAAGTTGCAGTGAGCGTTACGGATGAGAGCAACGCTGATTGACCAAAGTACTTCCGCTATTCTACCTTTGACAGTTCTTCAAATTCTCTCTAACGATGAAGATGAACGGCGATAGATTCGACCAGAATGACGCGAAAAGACCTTGCTCGCCGCTCCGTCGCATTGTTAGACCGTACCCTACCGATTGCTTCTAAATTTAGGATCACAAGGGTGCAATTTTGACGATGCCGCCCTCAACAGTATCAACCTGTAATCGATAACCGTAGAGCATCGCCATTCCGAGCAATGGTTCCGTTTCTGATTCTGCAATATCGATCTCGCGGTATTGCCCATCCCAAATAACAGTCCCGCGATATAAATCAAACAGGGTTTGACTGCCATCCCCCAAGGTCACAGTATTAGAAATAGTCCAAGGCAATTCAAGGCGAACAATCGCTTCAGATGGCAAAGACAAAAAAACATCGAATCCAGTGTCAATGACGGTATCGATGACTTGCCGTTGCCCAGACGAGTTACCAACCACTAGGGGGAGTGTTGCTTCACGACGCAAATTTACGACTCCGCAAATCATTGATTCTTTTTCAGACTCCGCGATCCAAAATGATAGACGGCGCGGTGCCCGATCCGAATCCCCCAAGGTTGAGCATCAGGATTGCGTTCAAATAGCCGATCAGTTGCAGCGATGATCGTGTCACCAACTTCAAAATCTCCAGTTTCGATGTCGATCGCCACAATTTTGCCATCGTTGCCCGCTTCGACCTGCTGCCGAATACCAGACTCGTAGAGTTCCTGCCCCCGTTGGGCTAACTCTTCTTTGCTGTAACGTCGTTGTCTAACTGCCATAGGCTTGTCCTCGTTGCGACTCACCCCTTTCATTTTAGCTTGGAGCACGAATTTGGGACGTAGCCAATATCCTCCTTGATGTAGGCTAGCGACATAATTTACTCATTGAACATCCATCGATCAGGAAGAAATCTCCATCCCAGCCGCTCTACCTCTTCTACTGTCATCGCAAAAATGAACACGTCTGGAGACAAGTCCCATTGCTTGAATTGATAACCAGTCTCTACGATCATTGGATTGATTTGACTAACGAGAATAAGCGGATCATCAGGCGGACCTTCAGGAACAAAAGAGAAGCTTTGCCCATTGAGGACAAATTCAATTACACTAGGCTCTGCTTCTCGTATATTTTGCGGAATGAAAGCGCCGCGAGAAATAGAGCCTAGTTGTTGGATCGTCTCTACGAAAGTATCAAAATTGTAATCTGGCGGTTCTTCAGCATAGAGAATATCTGTAGCAGTACTCAAAACTCTCTTTGCATCAAGTTTTAGAAGTAACCAGTCATGCCCCTCATGAAAAAGTTTGGCGATTTCCCTTTCTGTTTCCACTTGACGTAGACGGATGATCTGATCAGCAAGTTCTTCATCAGATAGATCCGCGTAATCTGCAAAGAAACCGAAACTTTGGTAAAAGCGAGTTCTAGTTACCAACCATTCTCTTGTATACATCTTGACTGGAAATTCAATAGTTAAGCTCTCGTAGAATTCCCAAAACTAGAACGCGGTAACAATTGATTAGACAGACAGCGATCGCTGTACCAATTCTGTGCAGCAGTTCATACAGAGCTTCATCCGTATAGTAGCCCCATTAACAAAGTGGGCTTCTATCCCTTCAGTAGATCTTTATCATCATCCTTGAAAGAGTGTGCAACAACCTACCAGCACAGTTCCCCAAAGTAATTAAGAAAGCACAATGTATAAAAACTTACACGCCGGAGATTCACAAATGGGAAGGAGGGAAGCAATGAACATCTATAAAACAGAACCATTCGATCAGCGTGAAGAAACTGTCCATCCGTGCGAAGAAACTGTCCATCCATGCAAAGAAGCTGCCCATTCGTGCGAAGAAACTGTCCATCAGTATGAAGAAGCATTCCTATTGACCCAAAGAAACTGTCCATCTCTGCGAAGAAACTGTCCATCAGTATGAAGGAACATTTCAACGGCGCGAAGCAACGCTGCCTTAGGAGCAAGAAACTTCCTATCAATCGCTAGAAATGATGCTAAAGTCCCTTTCGACAGTGTATAAAGTAGTCTTCAATTAGCGGTAAATCTGTAACGCTGGGATTTATCATTCTTCTCTAGACCATCTACCAGTTCAGAAAGGATTGAACGTTATGCCATTGTCTCTCGTCGATCTCAGGGAAAATCTAGACGGGTTAGGCTACTACTTAGGTCCACGCGGATTAGATGGACTGGGAAATAATTTCAACGCCTGCGATCGCGATGTCTTAGGAAATATCGATTGTGCTACAACTGCACTGCGCGGACTGGAGTATGTCGAAACCTATACTCAAGCCGCGATCGCGCAGTTTCAGCAGGATGCAAACCTCACTCCCGATGGTAAAGACGGAGTTGACCTGCGAGCGACCGTCGAGAAAACCGTAAAAATTCTTCAAAACAATCTCAAGATCGTCACTGGGCTATCTCTGCCGATTACAGGCAACTACCGTCGCGAAACTTATAGTATTGTCAAGGTTTATCAGCGCAATCGACGATTTCCAGTCACAGGTATTGCGGCGATCTCCGTTCGTCGCCAGCTAGATGCCGATGCCCGCGCCATTCAAACCCCTTCACCTAGCCCAACTCCGTCTCCCTCAGAACTTGAATCGCTAAGAAAACTTAGAAGTGATTTAAGCCAGGTTAAAAATCAGTTCTTTCGTGGAGCGATCACAGAAAGCGAGTTTGTTCGGCGAGTGTATGACTTAATTCCCTAAATGCCGCAACTAGCTCCCGCAGCTCGACTTTAAACGCTCCGTCCTCTGTCAGTGAAGTAAAGGCAGAGGGCGGAGCGTTTAGATATTGGCTATTACGAGCTTAGCGCCGCTCTAAAGTAGATGTGAGATGCTCGATCGCGCCTGTCAACCGCTCTTGAGAAAGCACAATCGGATCGGCTGGAGCAGCTTCTTCCACGGCTTCTTGAAGAAAAAATCTCCGTCTTGCTTTTTCAATTGCCCGAATCAGAATGAAAATGACAGAGGCAATGATCACAAAGTTGATCACTGCCGCTAAAAATACGCCGATTTTAATGCCATTACCAACCACAAAATTCTCTAACCTATCAACCCCTGCGGCTTGCATTGCAGGACCGATAATAGCTGGCGTAATCACATCTGTGACTAGCGAATCAACAATTTTGCTAAACGCAGCCCCGATGATAACGGCAACGGCTAAATCAATGACATTGCCTTGCATCAGAAACTTTTTAAAGTCTGCCCAAAATCCACCGTTTGCCATAAGACGCTTTATCCCTCAACTTTTATCTAAATGGTCAACACTACAATGTTCTTAACTGAACACGTTACAAGCTTGTAGGAGAACGTTTATTTCTAGCTTCTATTGCAGTAGAGATATATGCTTTACCACTCAAAGAACAGCAGTAAGCCTTATTCTATTTCTGAGCAGTATAATTCGCAGGTTTTTCCAGTTTTTTTAAGATCGATAAATTATTTAAGAAAGTGGAAAATAAAAGCGGCAGAGAGGTTTGACTCTCTGCCGCTTTTATTTTTAATCTTCTAGAAATTCACTACTCGGCGGCTTGGGGCAACAACTCACGCTCTTGTCCCTGAATCACCTTCACCTGTCCGCTCTCATCCACATCGACGACGGCAGTATCACCATCTTTAATGCGGGCAGACAGAATTTCCTCAGCCAACGAATCCTCTAGCAGTCGCATAATGGCACGACGCAGTGGACGCGCTCCATAGCTGGGATTGTAGCCCTCTTCCACCAAGCGGTCTTTAAACTTCTCGGTGACTTCGAGGGTAATTCCTTGCTCCTGCAAGCGCTTGAAGACATCATTCAGCATGATGACTGCAATCTCTTTGACCTCTTCCTTGTTCAATTGACGGAAGACGATGATCTCATCGAGACGGTTAAGGAACTCAGGCCGGAAGTAGTTCTTCAGTTCTTCGTTCACTAGCGCCCGGATGCGGTTGTACTGAGAATCGGATTCGCCTTCACCGGAGAACTCGAAGCCCAAACCACCGCCGCCTTTCTCGATCACCTTGGAACCAATGTTCGAGGTCATAATCAGCAAGGTGTTCTTGAAGTCTACGGTGCGTCCCTTGGCGTCGGTCAAACGACCATCTTCCAAGATTTGCAGCAGCATGTTGAACACGTCAGGGTGCGCTTTCTCAATCTCGTCGAACAGCACCACGGTATAAGGACGACGACGAACGGCTTCGGTTAACTGACCGCCTTCGTTGTAACCGACATATCCAGGAGGCGAACCGATCAGTTTAGAAACGGTGTGACGCTCCATAAACTCTGACATGTCAAGGCGAATCATGGCATCTTCAGATCCGAAGAAGTAAGCTGCCAATGCCTTCGTCAACTCAGTTTTACCAACCCCGGTAGGACCAGAGAAGATAAAGCTGGCGATCGGGCGGTTGGGATTCTTCAAACCAACCCGAGCCCGGCGAATCGCCCGCGATACGGCTTTCACCGCTTCGTCTTGACCAATCAGGCGGGTGTGCAGGGTGTCTTCCATGTGCAGCAACTTCTCAGACTCAGATTCGGTGAGCTTATTCACCGGAACACCCGTCCAAGATGCTACGATCTGCGCAATGTCCTCTTCCGTCACAAGCGGCTGAGCGTCTTCGCCCGTCGATTCGGTCTTACGAGTTTGAGCGATTGCTCGAATCTCGGTTTTGATCTCCATTTCGCGATCGCGCAGTTCGCCTGCTTTGTCAAAGTTCTGCGAGCGTACCGCGTCATCTTTGTCTTTTAAGACTTGACGCAGTTCGCGATCGAGTTCTTTAGCGGCAGGTGGTAACTGTGAGTTGATCAGTCGAACGCGGGAACCCGCTTCGTCGATCAGGTCAATCGCTTTATCGGGCAAGAAGCGATCGGAAATATAGCGATCGGACAGTTTCGCTGCCGCATCCACCGCTTCATCCGAAATCTTCAGCTTGTGGTGCTGCTCGTAGCGCTCGCGCAGACCCCGCAGAATTTCGATGGTTTCATCCACCGAGGGTTCACCAACCATAACGGGTTGGAAACGACGCTCTAGGGCAGCATCCCGTTCGATGTGCTTGCGATACTCATCGAGCGTGGTGGCTCCAATGCACTGCAATTCACCCCGCGCCAAAGCTGGCTTAAGGATATTAGCGGCATCGATCGCGCCTTCGGCAGCGCCCGCACCGATCAGGGTGTGAACTTCGTCGATGACCAAGATGACGTTTCCGGCAGAGCGGATCTCGTCCATGATCTTCTTGAGGCGTTCTTCAAATTCACCCCGATATTTGGTTCCTGCCACGAGCAGACCAATATCAAGGGTGACGACGCGCTTATCTTCCAGAATGTCTGGAATATCGTCGTTGGCAATCCGTTGAGCGAGACCTTCTGCGATCGCGGTTTTACCCACTCCAGGCTCACCAATTAGCACTGGATTGTTCTTTGTCCGGCGACCAAGGATTTGAATCACTCGTTCAATTTCTTTTTGGCGACCCACAACGGGATCAAGCTTTCCATCAGCGGCAAGTTGCGTGAGGTTCGAGCCAAACTCGTCGAGGGTCGGAGTTTTGGTTCGTCCTTGGCTACCTCCCGAGGAAACCTCGGCAGTTTCGCCCAGCATTCGGATCACTTGAGTCCGGACCTTCGAGAGGTCAACTCCCAGATTTTCAAGCACTCTGGCAGCGACTCCTTCACCTTCTCGAATCAGCCCTAGAAGCAGGTGTTCAGTGCCAATGTAGTTGTGTCCTAACTGGCGGGCTTCCTCAAGGGAGAGTTCTAGAACGCGCTTTGCCCGTGGCGTAAACGGAATTTCCACTGCCACAAAGCCCGATCCTCGACCGATAATCTTCTCTACTTCGATCCGAGCGTCCTTGAGGTTGACGCCCATCGATTTAAGGACTTTGGCGGCGACGCCAGTTCCTTCTCCGATTAGACCCAGGAGGATCTGTTCTGTACCGACAAAGTTATGACCCAGGCGGCGTGCTTCCTCCTGAGCTAACATAATGACCTTGATGGCTTTTTCTGTGAAGCGTTCAAACATGGCGTTTTTCCATTTACCTGCTGCGTGCCGGTAGGGTGATTCTAACATAGACAAAACCTCCGGTTGCTATGATTCCAGCAACAGGTTGGAGCGCGATAACCGATCTCTTTCGTTCGGTCGAGCCAAGAAAAAGAAAAATTTATAGCCAAAGGCAGATTGTCAGCGAAAGCTTAGGGATAAGTCAAGGTAGAGTTCTCTGCTATTAACAACTCTAAACCAAGCTGAAGTGACCAATGGTGGTGCGTAAGACGATGGTGAATTTCAGTCCATTGCGTTGTCAGAAGCGTGCCGAACTCAGTCGATTGAAGTTTGCCGCGCCATAGAATTAGGGCATCTTCGCCGGTATCAGTGTAATAACCTTTACGCTGTCCTGCAATTTGAAATCCAAACTTTTGATATAGCAATAGAGCGGACTGATTAGAAATTCTGACCTCTAAGGTAGCGCGTGCCATGTCGCGTTGGCGGGCACGATCGAGGAGGGCACATAGCATAAGGTGCCCGAGTCCGCGTCGCTGGTAGTCAGGATGAATGCCCAAAATTGTGATGTGAGCTTCGTCAAGAATTGCCCAATAGCAGCCAAGTCCGAGCAGGGGATCGCTGGCAGCGGATGGGGTCGCAGATGTAGCACGTGGGCGGCTCGTTGAAAGATTTGCTTTTGGATTAACTTTTGGGTTAACGAGGAATTCGCTCCGCTCTTCAGTGATGTCAGTGATGACAACTGCTTCTTCATCAGGGGTTGAAGGTGCTGGAACGATCGCCAGTAAGTCGCTATTTGGGCTTTCTAATTCTCTCTGATAGCCGTCCAGCGTCCATAAACCACCAAAGCAAAGGTGATCCAACTGGAGCGCGGCCGGAAGAAGAGTGTGGTCAAGAGGCTGAAGCTTAATCGAGGTCACGCCGCGTTAAATTCGACTCCGAATCAACAGCCCTCAATTGTACACTGGGTAACATAGTGTTTAAATGGGCAAGTCACCCGCCCCCAGCGATCGAGGACGCAACAAGAATGGTATCGACTCACGCTTTAGAGGCGCAAAATACAGGTCGCCAATACTTAACCGACATTACACCAGAGCGCTCTCCAAATCAGTCTCTAGTGCCGTTGACTGCAAAGGTCAACGATCGCGACCATTTAGAAATTGGAGGTTACGATGTAACAGATCTGGTTCAGCAATTTGGCTCGCCTCTCTACATATTGGATGAAGCTTCCCTGAGAACAGCCTGTCGCCAATATCGGGACGCATTTAAACGCTACTATCCTGGCGAATCTCAAGTGCTGTATGCCTCGAAAGCTTGGAACTGTCTAGCGGTTTGCGCGATCGTTACTCAAGAAGAATTAGGAATTGATGTTGCAACGGGCGGCGAACTCTTCACCGCACTGCAAGCCGGAGCGAACCCCAGAAAGATCTATTTACATGGCAACAATAAATCGCTGAGTGAACTCAAATTTGCTGTCGAGTCGGGTTGTACGATCGTGGTAGACAACCGCTTGGAGATCGAGACGCTGGCGAGTTTGAAAACCGACAGCTGCATCCAAATCATGATGCGGATCACACCAGGGCTAGACTGCCACACCCACGAATACATTCGCACGGGGCACATCGACAGTAAATTTGGCTTTGATCCAAATCAGGTTGAGGAGGTCTTCAAATTCATCAGCCAATATCCATCCTTGTCGCTGGTTGGCTTGCACGCACACATTGGCTCTCAAATTTTTGAACTGCAAGCCCATCAGGATTTAGGGGGTGTGATGGTGCAGTGGTTGAATAAAGCGACACAGCACGGATTCACGATCAAAGAAATTAATGTGGGCGGCGGCTTAGGAATTCGCTACAACGAAGGCGACGATCCACCCAGTATCGATGAATGGGTGAAAACGGTTTGTGATGGACTCATTCAAGCGTGTCAAGCCGCTAATATTCCTTTGCCTAAAGTTTTAGCAGAGCCAGGACGTTCTCTGATCGGCTCTTCTTGCGTGACCGCATATACAGTCGGTAGCAAGAAAACGATTCCAGGCATTCGCACCTATCTGAGTGTCGATGGCGGTATGTCTGATAATCCTCGTCCGATTACGTATCAGTCGATTTGTCGGGCGATCGTCGCCAACCGCATGTCAGAACCCATGACCGAGACGGTGACGATCGCCGGCAAGCACTGTGAATCGGGAGACATTCTAATTAAAGACGCGACACTCCCTCCAACTCAACCCGGAGATACTCTCGTTGTCATGGCAACCGGAGCTTACAATTACAGCATGTCGTCTAACTACAATCGACTGGCTCGCCCGGCGGCTGTTTTGGTCGGCAATAGCAACGCGGCTCTCATCTTGCAACGGGAAACCTACGAAGATTTGATTCGTTACGATCGCCTTCCTGCCCATCTGAAATAACGATGTAAGGATGAACTAGGAACCTACTGTCTAGGAATACAGAACGACTCCTATCTCTCTCGTTCTTTCTCCTCCATCCTTCCTCCCTCATCCCTCATCCCTCTTCTTCCCAACTGCTCCTGACAGGATACCGTCCTTGTTAGCTCTCACTCTAGACAATCTCCAGTTCTTGCTTAACCTGGAAAATCTTCGGTTTTTGCTCGATGTCGGGTTGGTGTTGGCACTGACCTACATGATGCTGATCATTATTGGAGAGCGTCGCACCCTTTGGATGGTGAGGGGTTTTATTGTTCTGATGCTGGCGGCAGCAATCAGTCGTCGGGTTGACCTGACACTGCTCAGCTTTGTCCTCAATAACTTGGTTGTGGGTGCAGCTGTAGCGATGGCATTCATTTTGCAATCCGAGTTCCGACGATTTTTAGAACAGCTTGGACGAGGAGAAATCGTGCAGCTGTTTCAACCGTCTCGCCGCAGCTTGCCCGGATCGGACAGTGTGACGGATCAAATTGTTGATGCGATCAAAGAGCTATCCCAAAATCGAACAGGAGCACTTTTAATTCTAGAAACCGGTAGCCCAATCGATGAGCGCGATTTCTCAGTTCCAGGCGTAAAATTGAATGCGGAACTTTCAAAAGAGTTGTTGCAAACGATTTTTCAAACGACAACGCTGCTGCACGATGGAGCCGTTCTCATTCGTGGCTCTCGCATTGTGGCAGCAGGGGTGATTCTGCCTCTATCAGAGAAAACAGCGTCTCGGCAGCTTGGCACTCGTCATCGTGCCGCGATGGGAATGACTGACCGAGTAGAAACTTGTATTTGTATTGTTGTTTCTGAAGAAACGGGGTCAATTTCACTAGCAGAACGTGGAATTCTAAATCGTCCCCTCACGAGCAGTAAATTGAAGGAGTTACTAGAAGCGAAGTTCTCGTTTTCGGGCGATCGCGAACCTGTCGCTCCAAATCTAAGAACGTTCATTCGCCGCTTGATGACCAAGGGATTATCCTTGTTCTCACGGCTGTTTCAAAAACGGACGTTACCCAATTCGGTAGAGCTTCGTAAAGCTAAACCCAAGGTCAGTGATGGGCGAAAGCCTGGCGATTCAGAGTTCTAAATTCCCGTTTCTGTTGATGTTCGATTGCTCGAACGGCTTGACTACTCACCCTCGGTTGCTCGAAAACAATGACTGCGAAGCCCTCGACTTTACAAGAATTACCGACTGATTTGCATCGCGATCGCTTGCCTAAACATGTTGCTGTGATTATGGATGGAAATGGACGCTGGGCAAAGCGTCAAGGTCTTCCGCGCATCATGGGACATCGACGTGGGGTGGATACGCTAAAAGATCTGCTGCGCTGCTGCCGAGATTGGGGCGTTCAAGCGCTGACGGCATATGCTTTTTCGACCGAAAATTGGGGTAGACCACTCGAAGAAGTCGATTTCTTGATGACGCTGTTTGAGCGGGTGCTGCGCCAAGAGTTGCGCGAAATGAAAGAAGAAAATGTCCGCATTCGCTTTGTGGGCAACTTAGATGCGCTGCCCACGAGTTTGCAGGCAGAGATTGAGCGATCGATGCTGGAAACAAAAGACAATCAGGGCATTACGTTCTCAGTCGCGACAAATTACGGTGGGAGGCAAGAAATTGTGCGGGCCTGCCGTGCGATCGCCGCTCAAATTCAACAAGGCTTAATTCAACCAGACGACATTGATGAAAGTCTGTTTGATCGGCATCTTTACACAGCTGGAGTCTGCGATCCGGACTTGCTAATCCGGACGAGTGGTGAGATGCGCCTGAGCAATTTTCTGCTGTGGCAAGCGGCCTATGCCGAACTTTACGTTACAGATACCCTCTGGCCTGACTTCGATCGGCATGAGTTTCATCAAGCTCTAGCGTCGTATCAAGGCCGTGAGCGACGCTTTGGAAAGGTTGGTAAAGCCTAATACAGACTTGTCTAGAGTACTAAGGTCCGCCAAAGATAGCGTCTTCGAGGTCTTGGCGGGAGAGCGAATATTTGAAGGAGCGCTGCAAGTCCCGACCTTCAACGTTGAGATAGCGCACCGTTAATTGATCTACATCCAAGCAGAGTTCTGCTTGCCACTTTGAACGCTCTATTGTCCAGCAATGAAGTTCATCTGAATCTTGCTGACAGCCTTGATCTGTCAGCCAAGATTCAATCTGAGGGAGGGGATGATTGTAAAGGGGAGTATCAGCTGGGGGAAGAGTCATAGGGTAAGGGATAGCTGCTAAGGATGGGGTAGTGAACGACTAGATTCAATTATTACATTTGGCTAATCGTTAAATTTGGCGACGGCCTCAAATTCTACCGGAGCAGTCTCTGAAGGTTTCGGCGTGTTTCCTTCAAAAGTTGCTCTTGCCGGGTCAGTTGCGGTGGCTGAACTGGGAGTTAGATTCATTGGTGTTTCTATCAACGGAGAAAACCTTTCTGGTTTTGCCCCGCCGCTGTCTGAAGGAGGCTGCAATATTTCAAACGCTTCTTGAATCACCGGATCTTGAGCAACCAATGGCTTAAACGCTGCTTCGCCTCTCGTTAAACCAATCGTCACCGCCAATACTAAGCAGGCCACAAACGTCAGACCCAAGATAAACAGCGCAAAAATTTCTCCTGCTGAGAGGGGGCGATCGGTTGGATCTAAATAGGCTGACGAACTCGGCTGGGGCTTGTTTAGAGTCGGTAAAGGTTGAGCGACGACAACACGGGAATAGCCTATCTTCTGATCGTAAGCCGTTCTGCGATCGGGATTGCTGAGAGTGGCGTAAGCTTCATTAATTCGCTGAAATTTCTCGGTGGCGATCGCGCTTGGCAACGCTGTTGTGTCCGGGTGGTAGAGTTTGCTCAACTCCCGGTAGGTCTGCCGGATCTCGCGCACCGACGCCGCAGGATGTAACCCCAAAAGCGTGTAGTAATTGGAACCCGCCACCTTCTGATAAGGCGCTCGCTTGCCGCTGCTGCCAGAATTTGGTTTATCCTGAGTCACGTCACTCCCTGCCTGATCCGCCTTTCAATTATTGTAATCGCAGGAAGAGACGGCAAGCTCTAGGAACGAGCGAACAGAAAATCAGAAATTGCTTCTAACGTTAACCTGTCGATTACCTTGTCTTGAAGTCTAGCTTTTACAGTATTACGTGGAACCTGATTACGGAAGGTCCTCCATGATCCAATCCTTCACATCCAGTTTGACTAGCCCCCCCGATCTTCGTCAGTTACTGGAGCAGCTTTATCGAGAGCGGAGCCTACAACCCTTTCGCAGTGGTCAACCCATCCAAATGCGTGCCGATGAGGTGTGGATTGTCTGCCGAGGCATTGTGTCGCTGAATACACTCTACCCGACGGGAGATGAAGCGTTGTTGGGCGTGGTGACGGCATCTATGCCGTTTGGACTGCCGTTAACTGGGATTTTTCCATATCATGCGATCGCGCTATCAGATGCCGATTTGATGTGTCTGACCTTGACTGAAATTGAAAAATCCCCTGCATTAAGTCAAGGGATTTTTAGACATCTGGGACGGCGGCTCCAGCAAACCGAAGCTTTTCTTGCCTTAGCAGGCTACCGCCGCGTGGAAGAACGCCTCAAACAATTCCTGCTGCTGCTTCAGTATGAAGTCGGGCAACCTGGAACTGAAGGGGTTCGGCTTAACATCAGACTGACGCATCAGCAAATTGCCAATGCGATCGGCACAACCCGCGTCACCGTCACTCGCCTGTTTGGTCAACTCCGGCAAGAAGGATGGATAAAAATTGCGTCGAACCGCCAAATCATTTTGCAGCACCCGAGCCTAAAAGCAGCTAGTAGCCAATAGCGCGATTGGGGGATAAGGAAACTTGAGTTCCTTCTTTAGAAGCGGTGTTTGAAGCAGGACTTTGTTGTAGCACTACCGCTTCGATCGGTACAACTCCGTGAGCGTCGCTACTAATGCACAGCGCGGCTCGATTGGATAGATCGATCACCCGTTCATCCTCATCAAAATAGGGGCCTCGATCGTTCACTCGCACCACAACGCTTTTGCCGTTCAGTTGATTGGTCACTTTGAGATAGGTTCCAAAGGGTAATGAGCGATGAGCGGCAGTCAAAGCATTTTGATCGAAAATTTCGCCGGTTGCTGTTTGTCGTCCGTGAAAATAAGGTCCGTACCAAGAGGCTTTGCCATCGATACTCGCGTTGGTGGGCTGGAGTTGGTGCATCTGCACTTGCGCCTCGGCTAGGGGTAGCGGCGGATGTCCCAGCGAGATGCGAATATTGTTGATCCAGTCGATCGCAATCAGTTCCGCCGGACGCCCGATCTGATCGGCTAAAGATTGATCAATTGTGAATAGCGTGCGATCGCCAAATTTTCCAACCGCGTTCCCATCGATTACCGCAGGCTGTAGGTCAGCGGGATTGATGTCGGTCATTTCTACAAGCGGGGTGACGGCATCTGCGATCGCGTCTGCTACCTGCTGCTCAGGAACGATCGCCACGAGACAATCTTGCACCCAAACTTGAAAACCCCTCAGTGCGGATGGCTCTGAGGGGTTGCTTTGCGACGTAGCGCATTTTAGAAGCGGTTGGCTCTGTGCCTCCGGGTTAGGACTCAAAATTTCATCGTCATCTCCTACTTCAATGACTGACACTGAAGAATAGTCGTCTTCCACCTCAGTGGCTAAACTAGGAAACCCCAGCAGTAGATTTTCTGCCGCCTTTAGCCAAGCCTCCATCGAAGTCTCGGACGCCTGCTCAGTTGCGATCGCGGCCTCAGAATCTGAAGCCTTGTCAGAGGAGAAGGGAGGCACGGGAGAAGCCGCATTCTCCTCTGACGCTGGATCGAAAACCGCGTTGACTAACAGATCTTCAACAGTTTCGAGCCAGCCGTCTGAATCATCAAAAGACGAATTGGTGGCTTGATTTTGATTTTTTCTGTCAGATGCGGCGAAGTTGAAGCGAACCGAATCTGAAATAGAGCCTAAAACAGTCTTGACAGAAACAATCTTGAGAGGTGAATGACTGGACAGTGAAGCATCCTGAGATACTGCAATCCTTTGCAGCTTGGTAGTGCTAGTTGCCGCGCTAGAAAACGTGTTACTAGAAAGCACAGTAGACCAGTACTGGGGTGCTTCTAGCAGCTTTCCACTTAAGGAAGAAATGCCGCCAAACCAAGAGGCGACCCAAACAAGTCCAAGGATCAACATGACACAGCTAATAAAATTGTAAACATCAATACAGTTTTGCCAGGAGCAATTATAAAGTTTTTGTGAAACGAAAAGATCTACCTCTAGAAAGTAAGTTTTCTTTACACAAAGCGAGCAATTCTAGCTTTCTAGCTCGGATATAGAATTTGGGGATCAGCACTATGGAAGAATTAGAAATAATTTTTTACCAGTAACGTCATGGGATTGCCCTTTTACATTGTTGATGTCTTTGCAGAACAGAAGTATGCCGGGAATCAGTTAGCGGTGTTTCGGCAAGCGGCGGAGCTTTCTTCTGAACAAATGCAGCAAATTGCCAATGAGATGAATTATTCGGAGACGACGTTTATTGTTTCTGAGGAGCCGCAGGAGGGCGGATTCCCCGTTCGCATCTTTACTCCGAAACAGGAGCTTCCTTTCGCTGGGCACCCGACCTTGGGCACTGTTTTTGTTCTGCAACAGGAAATAATGGGTCGCGCGATCGACGCTATCACCTTAAATCTTCAAGTGGGGCAGATTCCCGTCACGATCAGTTATCACGATCAGCGCCCCGATGTCCTGTGGATGCGCCAAAATTCTCCAGTCTTTGGACAACGATTTGAGTTAACCGAGATTGCTGAAATTCTGAATCTTGAGGCATCGCAAATGGACGATCGCTTCCCGATCGCAGAAGTTTCGACCGGAGTTCCCTTCATCATTGCGCCGCTCAAAACGCATACGGCTCTCCAGCAAGCCAGAGTCAACAAAGAACGGTTTTTCAAGCTGATCGAAACGACTCAGGCAAAAGCAATTCTAATTTTTTGTCCTGAAACCAATCGTTCTGAGAATGACTTGAGTGTGCGTGTCTTTGCCGATGGTTTAGGCGTGGCTGAAGATCCGGCAACCGGAAGCGCAAACGGGTGCCTTGCAGGATATTTAGTGCAACACGAGTATTTTGGAACGCCAGAAATCGATATTCGAGTTGAGCAAGGCTATGAAATGGGAAGACCATCGTTGCTGCTGCTGAATGCGCAGAAAGAGCCGGAGGAAATTCGAGTGTTTGTAGGTGGCAGAGTTATCTTGGTAGCAAAAGGAGAGTTTGTTTAGTCAGATTGGAGGCACTATGTCCGAAATTCATGTACGGTTAAGCACGGATTCTGATGGTGTACTGCATCTCGATATTCCAACGCTGATGAAAGATGAGCAAGTAGAGGTGACAGTTATCTTCCAACCTGTTGTCAAACGTCCTGAAAAACCCCCCGAAGAACTTGGCTGGTCGCCTGAATTTTTAGCATTAGCAGGTTGTCTTGCTGACGATCCAATGACTCGTCCACCACAAGGAGAATTTGAAGAACGAGATTGGGACGCTTTCAATGACATACCTGATTGACACAAATACGTGCATTGTTTATTTGAATCGTCGAGTTTCCAGCTTGCGTCAGCGCCTATTATCGATTCCTCCGTCTGAAATTGTTGTGTGTTCTGTTGTCAAAGCAGAGCTATTTTATGGCGCAATGAAAAGCAACAATCCAGACCGTACGTTAGTCAAGCAGCAAGCGTTTTTGAATCAGTTTATCTCTCTTCCTTTCGATGACGCGTCTGCTTTGATCTATGGGCAAATTCGCTCAGAGTTAGAATCTGTCGGTACTCCTATCGGTCCAAACGATCTAAAAATTGCAGCGATCGCACTTGCCAATGATCTAATCCTAGTCACTCACAACACTCGTGAATTCAATCGTGTGAATGAATTACGCTATGAAGATTGGGAAAGGTAATGTTAAAAGAAAGGCTAGAGTCGCATTTGAGTGAATTAGTGCGCGATCGCGACCCTTATTTTGCAACGCAAGGACATTTCTATGTTCAGCAATATATTCGTCAGCACTTTGAGCAATGGGGCAGCGTTCAGTCTCATAACTTTAAGGTAAATGGCAGAACACACACGAATCTCATTCTGAATCTTCCGGCTGCTAAGGATCAAAAGCGTCTGCCGATTCTGATTGGCGCTCATTATGATGCTGTGCCGGGTTCTCCTGGAGCGGATGACAACGCGACGGGAGTAGCGGTTTTGCTAGAAATGGCGAAAGCGTTTTATGAGCAACCTGCGCGATCGCCGATTCGATTCGTCGCGTTCGATATGGAAGAGATTTATACCCAATCGGATACGTTCGGCAATGTGCAGTATGCAAACGCTCTAAATGGCGAACCGCTTCGACTGATGATTGCCTTGGAAATGCTCGGTTACGCTACCTCAGAACCCAATTCGCAAAACTACCCGGCTGGATTAGAGCGCTTCTATCCAACAGAAGGAAATTTCATTGCGCTGATTGGCAACTTGCCGACCATTCCTGATTTGATCCGGCTCAGTCGCACAATTCGTCAGGGCGGCATTGGGGCAGAATGGCTGCCTGCGGGCATGAAAGGTCAGCTTTTACCCGATGCTCGACGCGGCGATCATGCGGCTTTTTGGGATCGGGGCTACCGAGCCATCATGGTGACAGATACCGCAAATATGAGGAATCCGCATTATCACAAACCGAGCGATCGCATTGAGACGCTCAACCTCGATTTTCTCACTCGCGTCTGTCAGGGGTTAACGAACGGTGTCCGTCTGCTATAGCTTGGGTACAATTGCTCTTAACCCGGCAGCAATGGTTAAACTTATGCAAAAGTGGGCACTTTTTTTGGGTGCGGTAGGCGCAACATTAGCAGTTTCTCAATTCATACACCATCAATCCGAACGCCATCCTAATCGCGTTCAATCTGTTTCGCATGCGGAGAAGACTTGTCAGAAAAGCGCTTCTCAAAAAAACGCTTTCGCTTTTCAGAAAAATGCGTCTCAAACGTTTGGCGTGTTTGGGGGCGGAGGTGCGGCTTCGTACAATGAGATTGCCCTTGAGAAGAACGTACTGTACTTTCAGCGAACCTTGAAGAAGATGGGATTTTCAATCCCCCCCATCTTTTTCGCCAACGGCACGACTGGAGAGAAAACCGTTCGGTATATCGATGCCGATCGCGAGAAATTTAAGTCACCCAACATTCCAAATTTGCAGGGGGCGTCAACCTATGACAACCTCAGACCCTGGATGCGCGAAGCTGGCAAGCAGTCGTCGCCTATCTTTTTCTACTTCACAGGTCACGGCGTGTTGAACGAATCAAACCATAACAACAATCAGTTGATGCTATGGAAAAATGAGGCGTTGTCGGTGCAAGATTTTACGCAACTGCTCGATCAATTGCCTCAGAACTTGCCGTTTGTCACGATGATGTCTCAGTGCTATTCCGGTTCGTTTGCCAATTTGATCTACAAAGCAGGTGATCCTAATCGGGGTGTTGCGCTTCAGACGCGCTGCGGATTTTTTGCCACAATTAAGACTCAACCTTCGGTCGGATGTACCCCTGAAGTAAACGAGGCGGATTATCGGGATTATAGTTCAAGCTTTTTTGCAGGATTAAGCGGGCGCGATCGCACTGGAAAATCTGTCGCGTCTGCCGATTACAACAAAGATGGTCGCGTATCGTATGCCGAAGCTCACGCCTTTGCCAAAGTGGATGAGCAAACCACTGATCTACCCATTTCAACGTCTGAAGCGTGGCTGCAAGAGCAAGTGACGAATCGGACTCTGCGAGAAAAATTATTGACGCAGCCGATCGCGCCTCTTGCAAAGATTGCGCGTCCTGAACAGCGCTATGTGATTAATGCGATCAGTCAGAAATATGGGTTTGATTTGGGGCGATCGCTGACTGGCAACGTAAAGTCACTCAAAGAAGGAACGGTGAAATCACAGGAAGATCAGGCGTTTATCACGCGGCTTTCGATGGAACTCATCAATGTGGCGATGGAGTATCGGGTGAAAAGCTCTAAAGATCAGAGCGCGATCGCGACGCTGAATCGTCTACTAAAGTGCGAGTCGGGTAATTGGGCGATCGCAAAAGCGGCGACTCAAGCGAATGCTAAACCTCGCAATGCTATTCAGCCGAAGCAATCCAAGGCTAAATGAACAAACTGGGTGAGATGGCGTAATTCGATGGACATTTAAGATAATTGCTCTCAAGTTTCGGAGAGAGGAAACCGAAACTCTTAGTTCCTCTCTCATGTTTGGGAGAGGAACTAGGGTGGGGGCGAAAGATTTTTGCTTCAACAGTAGAGCGGTTGACTTCAGACTCTGAGATTTCGAGTTCAAAGCTTGGAGTCTCAGCTTCAGATGCTGAAGTTCCGCCTTCAGATCCTCATGCTTCAAGCCTAGAACGCGGAACTTCGCCTTCGGATCCTCATGCTTCAAGCCTAGAACGCGGAACTCCAGGCTCAGAAGGCGGAACTTCAGGCTCAGAACCCGAGCCTTCGGCTTCAACTCCCCAAAATTGTCTCTCTGACCTTTGCGGCTGTAGCAGGAGCAAGCAGTACTCCATTTCGATAGTGTCCCGTTGCCAACAAAATGTGGGGATGGCCTGGAAGCGTCTCAATAATTGGAGCAGGTCGCCCCTGAGGACGAGGACGCACCCCATACCATGCGCGAATTATCTCGGCTTGAGCGATCGCAGGACAAAATGCGATCGCTTGATCCATCACTGCCTCAAACATCGCGCCATCTGGCGGTAAGGACAAGCCTGCTTCTGTTGGAAATTCCACTGTCGCGCCGACCCAATACTCCGTCTCACTCAATGGAACAAGATGAACATCATTTCCGCTGATCACTGGCAAGGTGCAATTGGCGCAGAGCGGTTCTTTCAACCGAATCTCAATTGCTTGACCTAGCACAGGCCGAATATCAACCGGAGTCGCTAACGCAGCGGTTAGCGCGGTAGACCCTAAGCCCGCCGAAATAATGAAGTAATCGCTGGCAATATCCCCGTTTGAGGTCTGCACGCTCCGATCCGTCGCGCCGCTAACGCTCGTATTAAACTTGAACGTAGCTCCATTCAGTTTTGCTGCCGCGATGAGCGCACGAGTCAACGCAACAGGATTCACCTGACGATCGTGAGGAGAATAAATGGCTGCCGAAACCTGATCAAGATTGAGAAACGGGAACTCTTGCTGCAAGTGATCGCGCTGCCAAATCTCCAGCATCCACCCTTGTTGCTCTCGAATCCTGATCAGCCGCTCCCAAACCGACAAATCCGGCTCAAACTGGAGCATCACAATACCTTGACGGTTAAACGGAATCGCTAGTCCAGTCAGCGCTTCTAACTCTGGAACCGTCTGTTCGTAATACTGGATGCCAGCCAACCGCATCCGTAGGTTATTTCCCTTTTCTTTCTTGCTAATCGCCCCCATCAACACGCCGAGTGCCGCCCCTGTAGCGCTTGGACAAACACTCAAATCCGGTTCAACAGGTGCAGGCTGCTGCTCCACAACCGTCACGTCGAAGTCTGGAACTTTGCTCAATTCATACGCGATCGTAGCGCCAACAATGCCACATCCCGCGATCGTTACTTTCGCCATAGTTTAAAAGAGATGCAGGATACGAGTCTTTCCCATACCCTACACCCCAGTCACAATTTAGCTTTTGGGCAACAACTGCTCAAACGCATCCAAATCCTTTAGCGTCTCATTGTAGTACCGAGATGCCAGCGTAAAATCCCTTGACGCCGCCGCCTGATCGATTCTCACGAGATCATTCGCAACATCCTTAGCAAGCTGACGCGCTTGTTTCTGAGCATCCGGTAACAGATTCCGCGCCACACTGCTCAGTTTGACCCGCAGTTCTCCCAAGGGGCCGTGAATGAAATTACGAGTAAACATGTCATCTTTCTGATCGATGAGCGCCTTGAGTTCAGGAAAGCGATCGCGCATCTCCGCAACGTCGCTCATCGAGGTTTGAATCTCTTCAAGTTGCTGAGGGGTGTACGTCAGTTTCTTAACTGTCTTTGCCACTGCCGGATCGCTAAAACAAATAAACAGAACGGCGACGATCGCTAGAACTGAAGCCAAAATAGATCGATAGTTTGCCATAACACTCGTGATTGACGAATCTAAATTCTTGAGTTAATTGTCTTCTTGTAAAGAAGTGTATCTCAAAACGTGAACGGGACAAGGAGGAGCAGATGGGAGTTTTTAGACCAGCTATACCCTGCTCAAGCGGTCGGTACGGCTCGGCTTAGATTAGGATTTAAGAACGAATAGAAGCGGTTAGGATATGATGCTGTCTTTCAAGCAGTTAGCGCTCGGTGTTTCTCTTTTAGCGGTCGGAGGTGGAGCGGGGTTAGTCGCTAATAGCTATCTTAGCGATCGCACCGCAAAGCAGCCATTAACCTTTCAGCTTGCGCCCTCAAGTCCGGTCTTCGTTGCAGGCAACAAGGCCACAGACGCCACCTTTATTTCTAATGCCGTCGATCGCGTAGGACCCGCTGTGGTGCGCATCAACGCCACCCGCCGAGTTGCCAGCGACGCTCCAGAAGCATTCCGCAATCCTGTGTTTAAGCGATTTTTTGGAGAGCAGCTACCCGCTCCCGAAGATCGGGTAGAACGGGGTACAGGATCAGGATTTATCTTGACAGCAGATGGTCGGCTCGTCACCAATGCCCATGTGGTAGAGGGGGCAGATACGGTCGAAGTGACGCTAAAAGATGGGCGCTCATTTACCGGAAAAGTCCTCGGAATCGATCCCGTAACCGATGTTGCTGCCATCAAAATTGAGTCGAGCAGTTTACCCACGGTGGTATTAGGTAAATCAGCAACCGTTAATCCGGGGCAGTGGGCGATCGCGATTGGTAATCCGCTCGGACTCGATAACACAGTGACAGCAGGCATTGTCAGCGCCAAAAATCGCTCCAGCAGTCAAGTCGGCGTGCCCGATAAGCGAGTCAGCTTTATTCAAACCGATGCGGCAATCAATCCGGGCAATTCGGGCGGCCCCTTGCTCAACGATCGCGGCGAAGTCATTGGCATCAATACCGCAATTCGGGCGGATGCTCAAGGATTAGGGTTTGCCATTCCGATCGAAACAGCGCAGCGAGCGTTCGAGCAACTCTTTAGCAAAGGGCGGGTTGAGCATCCGTTCTTAGGAATTCAAATGGTTGACCTAACGCCAAGCCTCCGCAAAGAGCTAGAGCGAGAGTCATCATCAGATGTAAAAGTAAATCAGGATCGCGGCGTTCTAGTGGCCAGAGTAGCTGAAAACTCTCCAGCCGCCCAAGGGGGTTTACGACCCGGCGACATCATTCAAAAAATTGGCGGAACGGCTGTTCAAACGGCTTCTGATGTCCAAGCTCGTGTAGAAGCCAGCAATATCGGAACCGCATTGGAAGTCGAAATTAAACGGAACAATCAAATTCAAACCCTTCAAGTCCGTCCGGGAGCTTATCCCGCTAAATGAGCTACATCGACTTGAAAAAGGGTTAAAGATCCTCATCGATAGAGCCGTCTAACTCCATACGCTGCTCCATCTGACGGAGAAAGTAGCCAGTTAGCATTGCAGAGGCGAGCAACCCAGCGAGGTTTTCGCGATCGGTACTAATTTTGACGCTAAATCCTTCTGCGGGTAAAACGCCCACTAATCCTTGCACATTGTGAGAAATAATTTGCTTTACTTGGGGGCTAACCGAACGAGCCACCCGTTCTAAAACTTCTGGCGGCTGATGCTGGAGATACCGCAATAGGGCGTTTGCATCTGCTGCATCTACATTGTTATGAAGAAAATTCGCGCTGTCGGAGTTAAATACCATTAGGTTCTTTAAGAAAGATATCCGATCATTTTGGCATTTCTTACACAATTCGCCCACTGTGTTTCAGGAGAGGTTTAAAGATGGGTGAAATCAATCCCTTTTTGAAGGAATGATGAATATAGGCGTGCGATTAGCGGCAGGCGCAACTCCTTGAATCGCAGGTCGCTAGACAACAAACTGCTACAAGCAATGAGGAAAAAATAATGTCTATTCGCATTCTGTTGTTCTAGCAGGATAGGGGGCTAAACATTTCATGCCAATGGTGAGCAATGTCAATGCGACGACATAACCAGACGCGATCGCGCTGCTGCACATAGTCCAAAAATCGTGCTAACGCGGCTGCCCGTCCAGGTCTTCCGGCTAATCGACAGTGCAGCCCCACACTCATCATCTTTGGAGCCGTCCCACCCTCCGTGTACAGCAGATCAAATGCATCCCGCAGGTAGGCAAAAAACTGATCACCAGAATTGAAGCCCTGATTGGTGGCGAACCGCATGTCATTGTTATCTAACGTGTAAGGAATCACGAGATGGGGTTTGCCAAAGTCATGCGTCCAGTAGGGCAAATCATCGGCATAGCTATCTGAATCGTAAAGAAAGCCGCCTTCCTCGACCACCAGTTGGCGCGTGTGCTGGCTATTGCGTCCTGTATACCAACCCAGAGGACGGCTGCCCGTGACCTGTGTGTGAATGGCGATCGCGCTCTGCAAATGCGATCGCTCTGCTTCGGCTGAAAAGTATTTGTAGTCAATCCAGCGATACCCGTGACTGGCGATTTCCCACTGAGCTTCGAGCATTGCTGAAACCGCCTCTGGATGGCGTTCTAGCGCCATAGCAACACCATAAACCGTGACTGGAATTCCTCGCTCGGTAAACAGCCGATGCAATCGCCAAAATCCAGCGCGGCTACCGTACTCGTAACACGATTCCATATTCATGTGACGCACGCCTAGAAGCGGTTCTGCTCCCACAATCTCTGAAAGAAATGCTTCTGACGCTTGATCGCCATGAAGCGTGCAGGTTTCGCCGCCTTCTTCGTAATTGATCACAAACTGAACGGCAATTCGCGCCTGATCTTTCCAGCGCGGGTCAAACGAATCGCGTCCGTAACCGATCAAATCTCTGGGATACGTCATTTGCTGAGGGAGTAAATTATGATTGAGAATAATTTACTCGAATGACTTGTTGATTTAGAAAGACAACTAAATCTTTGACGGTAGAGAGAGCATACGGATCAAAGCAATCGTGAATGTCTATGCCAAAGCGATCGCGGAAGTCGTCGCATAGCGTACATTCCCAATCGAACCAGCACACCAACGATAGGTGAAGATCGCTAGAGAGTTGATCGCTCGGTAAAACTTGCGAAAATGGTAACCCGGAATACTCTTCCATCTGGTCATAGACGAAGGCGGCAACATCTTTTGACACACCCAGCCGCCTCCAAAAGCAGGTATACCACTCCTCAAAACTTCGAGGGGAGCGCGATCGTAAGGTCTGATCGATCTGTCGCCTTAAGCCCAGATCAGGGCTCATATCGGAATAGGTTCTCAAACTGAGAAAGACGTTTTTCAGCTTTCGCCACATGGCTGTTGTAGTCGGTAGAGTGAATTCTCCTCAGCTTCTCTCAGTATTCCCTCCGAGACGCTGATCTCTCCTTCCCTCATCATGGCTTGTTGAGTCACGCTGAGGAAGGGTGAGTAAGGCAGTTCCAAACGCGGCTTCCGTCTGAGAGGCGATCTGAACGGGAACACGACACTGATAAGCGCGAATGGCAGTCCAAGTTGAGTTTTGCGCTCCCCCTCCAGCCGTAAAAATTTGCCGTAGCGAGGTCGCGCCCAAAGATTCTAGCAGGCTGTAGCCCTGCATCTCAATGCGAGCGATGCTTTGTAATAAACCGTGCAAAAACTTGACACGATCGCTAGGACGCGGTTCTAGTCTTGGTAGCAGGTGTGGATCGTTAATTGGAAATCGCTCTCCCGGCTTTAGTAGTGGGTAGTAGTCTAATGGACTCTCTTGTTGGGGTGAAATTTGCCTACTCAGTTCTAAAAGTTCTTCGTCTGAAAAAAAGTGTTTTAGTACGGCTCCGCCTGTGTTGGACGCGCCGCCCACCAGCCAGAGATTTCCTAAACGATGGCTGTAAATGCCGTAATGTTTATTTTCGAGACGAGTATGACTCAGCAGCTTCAAAACAAGCGTCGAGCCAAGCGAGGTGACCGCGTCTCCAGGCGTTGTGGCTTGACTAGCTAGAAATGCCGCAATGCTATCGGTGGTTCCCGCATGAATGCAGCAATTGTGAGGAATGTTGAAGTGATTTGCAATATTAGGAAGAATTGGCGCGATCGCTTGTCCTGGTTCCATTACCTCCGGCAGCATTGGCAGATCTAACCAATCGGGATAGCGCAACTTTTCTACGTCGTATCCCAGTTTCAGGCTGTTGTGATAGTCGCTGATGCCAAGTTTTCCGTGTAGCAAAAAGGCTAACCAGTCCGCTTGGTGTAAGAAATAGTGGGCTGCATTGAAGTTGTCTAAATGCTGACGCCACCAAACTAGTTTTGCCAAGCTAGAGGTCGCACTCAGAACCGTGTGATCTGGAGGGGCGATCGCGGCAACGCGATCGAGAACTTGCTTGCCGCGATCGTCGTGATACAACAGGGGTTCTGTGATTGGTTGCCCCTTGCGATCGCACAATAAAACGGTGGCTGAGGTTCCGTTAATGGCAATTCCTTGGAGTCGCGATCGCACGGTTTGGGGCAGTTGTGCTAGCAACTTAAACAGGACGCTTTGCCAATGGTCTGCTAAATTCTGTCGTGCAGAATCTGCAAAGCGATCGCTCACCTGAGCTTGAATTTCTCGAGCAGCCGTAATGGCGATCGCCCGTGCGCCAGAAGTTCCAAAATCGATACCGAGATAACAATCCATAAAAGAACGCAACGTAGAACCAATCTCTATCCAATCTCTAACTTAAGTGTGAAGTGGCGATCTCAATTCTCCTTTTTTACTGGAGAGATTATCTAGAGGTCGTACGATGGGAACCCAAGAAACTGTTCAAATGCCGACTTTACGAGAACTCGGCAAAACCGGAAAGATGGTTTTCTCGATTGGATTAGGCGCAATGCCGATGTCTATTAGCAACAGACCTCCCGAAGACCAATCGATCGCAACGATTCATAGAGCCTTAGATTTGGGCGTCACGCTGATCGATACCGCCGATTCTTACTGCATGGATGAATCAGACAAACACCATAATGAACGCCTGATTGGGAAAGCGCTGCAAAAATACTCAGGAGATTTGAGCCGGGTTATAGTGGCAACGAAGGGCGGTTTGATGCGGCCCAACGGCACTTGGACACGCAACGGCAATCCAGATCATTTGCGTCAAACCATTCGAGAAAGTTTTGAGGCGTTGGGTGGCGAAAAGCCGATCGACCTCTGGCAGTACCATTCGCCTGATCCAAACTATACGATCGCAGAGTCTCTTCAGCCTGTTAAAGAAGCGGTTGCAGAAGGACTCATTCGCTATGCTGGCGTCTCCAACTTCTCGGTCGATCAGATTCAGCAAGCGCGAGAAGTCGTCGATGTAGTTTCGGTGCAGAATCAATATAATCCGTGGCATCGCGAGCCTGAGTTTGACGGTGTACTGAACTATTGCGAAGCAGAAGGGCTGAGCTTCTTGCCGTGGAGTCCGCTCGGTGGAAGTCGGCGAGTGCAGCAGTTGAGTAGCGTAGAAGCGATCGCGAATCTTGCCCGTGACAAAGGCATTTCTGTTTATAGCCTCGTTCTTGCCTGGATGCTGTCAAAATCTTCTAGCATTATTCCGATTCCGGGAGCGAGTAAACCCGAAAGCATTGCAGACTCAGTGACAGCGACACAAGTCAGATTTACCGAAGCCGAGATTGGACTACTAGACGAGATGAATTCGTAGGTTGTCATTCGGGGTTGAAGTTCGTAGTTGAAGAGAGAGCAGAGGCAACCCGACTGGTTTGGGCAAACTAGGCTGACTCTAGTGTTTAGAGCGTTTAGAAATCTGCTCAAAAACGTCTGACTCATTCAATTACGAATTACTTTTTATGTTTAGTGCGATCGAACTTCTGATTGATGCCTTTGTGCAGCAGCTTCAAGCAGGTTATCGGCGGACATATGGCAACTACAAATCAAACTACGCTGATATCCTGGCTTGGGCAGGCAACATGGCGCTAGAAAATATCGCCAATAGTGATGCCCTCTACCATGATGTCGAACACACAATTCTGGTTACATTAGTTGGGCAGGAAATTCTGCGGGGTAGACACATTCGAGATGGTGGCGTGTCGTGTGAGGATTGGCTGCACTTCATCATTTCGTTGACGTGTCATGACATTGGCTATGTCAAAGGGGTTTGCCGCAGCGATCGCGATGGCTTTTACGCTACCGGAATTAATGGAGGTCGAATATCACTCCCCCTGGGTGCCAGTGACGCTAGTTTGACGCCCTATCATGTCGATCGGGGCAAATTGTTCATCGACGATCGCTTCAAAGATCACGCCTTGATTGATGCTCAAACGATCAAACGCAACATTGAACTCACGCGCTTTCCTGTCCCCAAGGCCGAAGATCACAAAGATACGGTGTACTACCCTGGGCTCGTGCGAGCCGCCGATCTGATCGGACAGTTGAGCGACTCACGGTATCTCAAGAAAATCACTGCTCTGTATTATGAATTTGAAGAAACAGGGGTAAACCAAGCTCTTGGCTATCAGAACCCGTCTGATCTCCGCAAAAACTACCCAAAATTCTTCTGGAACGGCGTTCATCCCTACATTCAAGATGCCTTGCATTATCTCAACTTAACGCAGCAGGGGCAGCAAATCGTTGCGAACCTTTATGCCAATGTATTCGTTGTTGAACACGAGTAAGCAACAAAAGCTAACGTTGTTCTTTACAAAACGCAATAATTATCTTAAGATATGTAAAGAAATTAAGAAAACGTTGAAGCAACTCATGAAGAGCGGCGCAATTGTAGATGAGCAAGGCAAGCTAAATAACTTCGCGATCGAGCCGCGCATGTACGTGACTGACCAACCTCAGTTTGGGTTCACGCCGAAAGCCGAATTGCTCAACGATCGCCTTGCCATGATTGGGTTTGTCTCTTTGCTCGTCTTGGAAGCGTTGACCGGGCAGGGAGTACTTGAATTTTTAATGAACCTGTCATGAATCCGTAGTGCAACGGGACAGTTCAAATTTTCTAGTCAAGGAACATAGTTTAGAGTAGAAACTTTCGGGAATGGTGGTTCCTGAACGCTTCTACTCTAATTTTTTTGCTGGTTCGGTAGGGATTACGATTGCGATAACCGCGCTCTGCTTTAAGGCTGAATGCGCTTAGGATTGGTATCTTCAATTGCAATTGGTTGTAAGGGCAATGCCGTTCGAGACGCCATTGACTCAGGATTGTAGCTGACCCAAAGGAGCGATCCTCCCAACAGTGCGATCGCACTGACTAACGTTCCTGTTAACCATCTAACCTGTGTGTGCAACCGTCGAATTTCGTGTTGATAATGATGGATTTGAGTCGCTAGTTCAGGCTGCTCGTGCGGGGTTATCGCAATTTCTTCGGAAGTATGCCCAGCGCTGATTGCTCGCACCTCTGGAGTAGAGACAGTGATATCTTGAGTGACCGTTGTTTCTTGAAATGGTTCTTCAAACGCAACTTGCGATCGCAACCATTGCGTAATTAACTGAGGACAATTTTTATGAAACCACCGAACCGCGAAAATTCTAAACACAGGCTTAGACATTTTAGCGATCGGCTCTACTAACCCTCGAATGGGACGACAACGAATTTTTTGCTTAATTAGATTTTTAGAACCAACGTCGTACAAGTCATCTAAAATCAGTCGAAGTGTAGTTTCCTCATGCTTAAACAAATGCTGTAACAGCAGATGAATTTCACGCATACGCTCTTCTTCTAAAGCCGTTTTCTGGGTTATGTGTGATGAGGTTTGAGAACGTTGATTCACCATTTTTTGTTAAAGGATCTGTTTAAAGAGGGGTAACGGCGATTCCTTCAGAGTTTTACTCTACTATTCATCGTAAGCCTTACCCCTACCTAAATACGCTCGTCCGAATGGTAGGTTTATCCACCGTTTTTTGTAGTGCCAGCAGTAAATTTAATACTGTTGAATCTAATACTAAAGTTAGACTCATGTTGTTTTGTTTGCCTTCGACGTCTAACCGAAATAACTTTAATTTACAGAAAGATTGTTATTTGAATTACTGCTTTTGTCAGATGAGTGCAGCTTACCTTGACACTACGATGTATAGAAGCAACAAGGTGGTTTGGTTAGAAACTGCGCACAGAGGCGGTAGTACTTGATGTTTGAATTAGCTTTGGCTTAGGAGACAACTTGCTGAATATCAGCTAGATAAGATTAGTTAGAAAAATTTTAGTTAGAAAATTGTAAGTGAGTACTATGGCAAATTTACAAAATCAACGGCAAGATATTTGGAGTCCTGAGCGACGTCAACGACGAAGTTTGTCTCATTTATTCGGAATGATTGGCGCAGCGCTTATCTTTATGGGAATTCCAAAGACAGACGAGTTTCGATGGGTCTTTATTGGTTTAGGAACAGCGTCTATTGCAGCAACTCGCGCTCTTTTAGTAAACAATTCATCTCAGTAAGGTTTGCTCCTTGGGACTGCTCTCTAGAATCTACTGTGCAGTGTCTCCAAAGCAAGAGAGGGGTAGGGAAGTGATAATTTACGTCTCCATTCAGCAATACCGATCATCTTACATAGTGCCGTTGGATACACAGTAAGGATTAATGTATTTGAATCTGCTACAAACAATAGGAGCGAAAACGCTTAAAACCCTCTTTCTTTCTACAGCAGGGAAAGCGCTTAAAACTCTTGCTCTCTCTACCCAAGATGCCGGAAAGGAGCAAGCCGAAAAAATCGCACAAAAAACAAAAGAGAAGGCATCTGATATTGCCGAAGAAACGATCTCAACGGCAGTTGATCAAGCCCTCAATGTAATAGAAATGGCGAGTCAACAAATCAGAGCGCGAGAAATTCCCACTCAGAATGTTCAGCTTGAGGTCAGCGTCAATGTTGCGAGTCTGGTGGAATTAAAGATAAAAGTAGATGTGCCTGAAGAGGGCGATTTGCAAAAGATCATCGTCGATGTCAATCAAAATGCAACACTGACAGCACCGCTAGAGCGATGCCCTTAGCACAGCAAAGCTGGTCGCAGTAATACTGGAATTAATTGCATAAAGTGCTGGTTGCTTAGAGCAATACTGTTGATGCTAAATAGAGCTAAAAAGCCGTCTATGGGTAGACGATAAATGAGAATGCGTCCTGCTAGGGTATGACCGTTAGTTAGATCTGCCTAATGATAGACGCAGGCTCTTAAACGATGTCTCAAGCCCCCCCTCCTGAGCAAACTCCCCCTTCCTTCTATCGCTATTTACTACGCCTGCTTACTAGTCGTACCGCGATCGCACTTAGCACAATTCTGCTCCTCTCTGTCGCAGGGGGCGCTTGGTGGGCGTGGGTCTGGATTCATCAAGAGCTAGCTCCTCTAATTCAACGTAACCTCACGGAATTGCTAAGTAGACCCGTCGCACTAGGACAGGTTGAGCGGGTTTCATTTACCGGAATCCGCTTTGGGGCGTCGTCTGTCCCGGCGACGCCTACCGATGCCGATCGCCTCACCACTAAAGCGGTCGAGGTAGAATTTTCGCTGTTGCAACTGCTGTTGAGCCGAACGTTAGAACTGAACGTCACGCTCGATCAGCCTGATGCTTATCTTGACCAAACAAAAGACGGAACCTGGATTTCCACCACCATCAAAACGCAGGAAGAATCAGGTCCGATTAAAACTGATTTGCAGTCGATTCGGATTCGCCAAGGCAATGCCGTTTTGCAGCCCTTTCCTGATCCTCGAATTCCCAAACGTGCAATTGCGATCAATCAACTCGATGGAGTGGTTCGACTGTCAGAGAAAAATCAGCGCTTTCGGTATGATGCCCGTGGTCAAATCGCGAAAGGCGGCACAATTGATTTGTCAGGAGAGACGCGCCCCCAGTCTAGGCACACCGATCTGAGCCTGCAAGCCCGGAGCGTACTGGCAACAGATATCACTCGATTGGTGAAGTTGCCCGTCGCACTGCAAGCGGGTCGGGTCGATGGCGACTTGATGGCTCAACTGCGTCCAAATCAAAATCCATCGCTGTCAGGAACGGCAACGCTAGATGATGTCACCCTAGAAGTTGAAAGGCTGCCGCAGCGGTTTGTTAATACAAACGGGCAACTAACGTTTCGAGGAACCACGATCGCGCTGAACAATGTTCGCTCTCGGTTCGGTAGTGTTCCGGCTGTAGCCAATGGCACGATCGATACAGAAAAGGGCTACAACGTCTCTGCTAAGGTGCAATCGACGACAGCAGAAGACGTGATTAAAACCCTTAAACTAACCTCACCTGTTCCCGTTAAGGGAACCTTTCAAGCCGATCTCAAACTTCAGGGAGAACTCGAAAAACCAGTTCTGAATGGAACTGTCCGCACAACTCGCGCCGCTCAGATCGATCGCGTTGATTTTGCGTCCATTAGCAGTGGCTTTCAACTCAAAACCGCAGGCACGCCCAGCGTTGCTTTTTCTAACGTTCGAGCTGTGCCTCAAGCAGGTGGTTTGATCACAGGCGACGGGCGAGTTCTGCTCACTCAACAGTCTAATATTGCGTTTAGTGGACGGGCAAGCAATATACCAGGAGACGCGATCGCAAACCTCTACACCAATAATTCAGCAATCACCATTGGCACTGTAGATGCGATCGCAACTGTTTCTGGCTCTCCCAATGCTTTACGAACAACCGTACGGTTTGAAGCCCCGCAAGCTACTTACCCCGGAAGAGGCGAAGTTGTGATTGCGGGTGAGCAAGTTCGCCTACAAAATTCAACCTTTCAAGTCGCAGGTGGAACGGTTGCCGCAACAGGTCAACTGGTCAACGGACAGTTCCAAGTGTCGGCAGATGCAGCAGGAGTGGCGTTAAATCGGTTTGCTCAAAATTTGCGGGGACAGGTGAGCGGCAATGTGCAGCTATCAGGCAACACAAATTCGTTAAACTCGGAGGGCATTCGGGCAGCCGGGCGAGCGCGCCTTTCGACAGGCGGCACGATCGCAGCAACGGGTCGATTACTGAACGGACAGTTCCAGGCATCGGTGAATACAGCTGGGGTCGCGCTGGCTCAGTTTTCTCAAGATCTGCGGGGACGACTAAGCGGCAACGTGCAGCTATCGGGCAATACAGATGCGCTCACCCTAGCTGACGTTCGGGCAGCCGGGCGAGTGCGCTTTTCAGAAGGATTGGCCGTCGTTAACGATCCGTTGACGGCTCAGTTTCGGTGGAATGGTCAGCAGGTGCAGGTTGAAGAAGCCATTGCCCCAGGATTGGTAGCGCGAGGAACGGTGGGAGTTCAGACGCAAGGCGCACCTCAAATTAGTGCATTCAATCTAGATGTTCAAGCAAGCGGTTTCGATATTCGAGATTTTGCTTCTAGTCTGCCTAATAACGTAGCGCTGGTAGGACAAGCCGATTTTAACGGGCGGGTGACGGGCACGCCTAGCGCCCCCAATGCCATCGGTGATCTGCGACTGCGGAATCTCAACGTCAACGGATTAGCCTTCGATCCAGTGCTGGCAGGGAACTTAGCTTATCGTGCCAAACAACGCACCGAGCTACAGCTTTCAGGTGAACGCATTGCTGGCACTCAAGATCAGATTGTGGTGTCACTCAATGCGAACAATCGTCCCACGTCGTTCTTTATTCAGCGAGAGCAAACGATCGCACGGGGACGGACAACGGGCGAAACACTCCTAGCAGATTTGCAGAATGTTCCGGTTTCGTTGCTACGTCAGGTGGCTCCCCAAGCAGCAGAAACTTTGGCATCGGCGGCTGGCAATCTATCGGGCAATGTTGCGGTTAACTTGAACACCTTGAATGCTGAAGGGAGGGTTGCGATCGCCAACCCCCGATTTGGCAGAATTGCCGGAGACGAATTTCGAGGACAATTCAGCTTTATCAATGGAGTTGCTCGGCTTTCAGGCGGAGAGTTACGCCGAGGGGAGAGCATCATTGCGCTCAACGGCACTGCTCAAACCACAGGAGATCAACCTGTTCAATTCCAAATTGCTTTCAATGATGAAAATATTCAAACGCTGCTGCAAACGCTCGGCATCTCTCAGCTAAGTGATATCGTAACGGGAGTGCAATCCCCTGCGCCAGGACAAGCCGCCGATCTAAAACCCCTCGATCAAATTCAACTGGCGAACACTCCACTAGATACGCGACTGCAAAAATTGGCACAGGTTCAACGCCAAATTGCTCAGCAGCGCCGCCAGCCTGAAGTAGCCGCACTGCCACCTCTAGCAGAATTACAAGGCGATCTGAGCGGCGCAATTAACATTGGCGGATCGCTACAACGTGGATTAGCGTTCAACTTTAATGTGCGCGGCTCAGACATCGATTGGGGCAACTACGACATCAAGACTTTGGTTGCTCAAGGCAACTTTGCCAATGGCGTGCTAGATGTTTCCCCGGTGCGACTCGATATCAACGACGGCACACTCGCCTTTAATGGAAGAGTGGGAGATACCTTAAACGGACAACTGCGCGTTAGCAACCTGCCGCTAGAGTTAGCCCAACCGTTTCTCAGACAACTACCTGTCAACTTAGCAGGTCGATTAAACGCAACGACAACGCTATCGGGAAGTTTAGATAATCCCAGCGCTAATGGTGTGCTAAACATTGTCAATGGCAGGGTAAACGAGCAACCGATTCAGCAAGCCAACCTGAATTTCCAGTATGGTGATGCTCGGCTGCGGTTTGATAGCGACATCTTCTTAACCGAAACGGAACCCCTAAGCGTTGCAGGTACTATTCCGATCGCGCTCCCATTCTCCTCTGTTCAACCCACCACTGATCAAATTCAACTCCAAGCTAGGCTAAAAGACGGCGGATTTGCCTTGCTGAATCTGTTCACCGATCAAGTAGCATGGGTCGATGGCGCGGGACAGCTCAATGTTGATGTAGCCGGAACTCTAAGCCGACCTGTGATTCAAGGAACGGTTGCCGTTCAGAATGCGACTGTTCGCGCTTCAGCACTGCCGCGATCACTGACGAATGTCACTGGAGTCGCCCGATTTAACGGCGATCGCGTGACTGTCGAAACGCTGCAAGCTCAATTCGATCAACAGCCTCTCACGGCGCAGGGCATTCTACCTATTCTTGCAACAACAAGTGCAGTCGAAGCGGCAGCCGCAAATCCGCTTACTGTTGCCTTGAATGATCTAAGGCTCAATGTAACTGATCTTTACACAGGTGATGTGGGTGGAAATGTGGTGGTGAGAGGAACCGCATTTCGACCAACGCTGGGCGGTACAATTCGTCTCAGTAATGGAGAAGCAAACGTTGGCGCACAGGCGGGCAGAACCAGGACAACCGCAAATGCAACCGCAACATCATCAGCAACGTCATCGAACTTAGATGAAGGAATTAATCAAAGCTCCATCACACTTCCAGATTCAACACCAACGCCATCTACAACGCCTACGGCTGGTGCATCTCCATCAGCCCCGATCGCATTCAACGATTTGCAAATCGTTCTTGCTAATGGTGTGCGTGTCACGAGTCCACCCTTAGTCAGCTTTACTACTGAAGGAACAATCACATTAAACGGAACCCTTGCACAACCCCGCCCTCAGGGCACGGTGCGTTTAACTGGAGGGCAAGTCAACCTCTTTACAACCCAGTTTCGATTGGAACGAGGCTACCAACACACCGCCCAATTCACCCCTGCTAATGGACTCGATCCTGTTCTCGATGTGCAGCTATTTGCATTGGTTCCGGAGACCACGGGCAGCCGTTTACCACGCTCACGCCAATCCAGTGAGATTGCAGACAGCCCGTTTGCAAACGAATTGGCAACTTCGATCGGAACCTTGCGCACCATTCGAGTTGAGGCAAAAGCCACGGGGCCTGCCAGCCAATTATCTGAGAATTTGGCGCTCACAAGTTCGCCAGCCCGAAGCAGGACTGAAATTTTAGCGCTGGTCGGCGGAGGGCTGATCGACACGATCGGACAAGCAGGCACGACGGTTGGCATTGCCAACATTGCCAGCACAGCCTTGTCGAATGAATTGCAGGGAACAATTACGCAACTCGGGCAAGCGATCGGGTTAAGCGAGTTGCGAATTTTTCCGACGGTTGTAAATGCCACCAAGGCTCGTTCCTCAACGCTAAGTTTGGCGGCAGAAGCGATCGTTGATGTAAGTGGTGATTTCTCGGTGTCTCTATCGCGAGTTTTTGCGAGTGACGAACCCTTGCGCTACGGGGTGGTCTATCGGATCAATGATGAAACGCTTGTTCGAGGTTCAACAGATCTCGCTGGAGATAGCCGTGCTGTGGTTGAATATCAGACTAGATTTTAGAAGTTCAAATTCAGTCTGAGCAGCTAGATTCAGCATCAAAGATGACAATTTGGCAAGCTGTAGAAGGAATTGTCTGACGGCTCCGTTTTGTGCTGAAGCTCAATCAGCCGATCAATGATCGGCTAGGAGGTGATGAATGATCTGAAGCGGAAGTAGAATCGAATTGGCAGCCGTCATAGCCGCACCCGGGATTGGGGCGCGATTGGTCACTTTGAATTGGATTGACGCGATCGTTCGCTTTGTAGCAGAACAAAAGATCAGCCTTGTGCAAGCGAGAGTATGTACACTCGCCAGATTCCTCAATAGATGCCTGTAGTACTACTGCTCAGACGCTAGACAAGCTTCACATCCTAACTCTGCTGTTTCAGAAAAAGATAGATTCAAGACCAGCAAAGTCTTTCAACGATGGAGCGCATCTATCTCCAGGTACATGAATCTCTAAAAATTATTACTCGATTAGTAAGAACTTCATCTTCCCTTTACGACATAATTGGAAGTTTGAAGGAATGATGAAGTAATCCTGCGGTAATTACGGTGGCTGAAATGCCTCTTGTAGAATAGGTGCAAGTAATTCGTCCGATCTGCTTACTGCTCAAGATCTAAGATTTATGCCTTTATTAGATTTACTACGATCGGCTCTCCCCGCCCACACACAGCAAAGGCTGCTGAAGGGTAGGCTGTTCGTGGGCTCTAAATGGGTAGTGCAGAGTGTCGCAGCCGTGCGAATTCCTGGAGGCTTGACTCCCCCATAAATAGCTGCCTCGCTTCATTCCTTCTAATCTTGATTCGGTTGTTGGATTTTTTAAGTGCAGCCATCCAATTTTTCTCAGAAGCTTTAACTTGCTGTTTGAGCTGAATCTAAACTTTGCTAATGCATTGGTTCATAGCCTGCAAATTTTTTCACAAGAGCTAGTTTGAGTTGCCGACGCTTTATATTAGGCAAAGCACTTTTTCTTAATGTCAAACAATTACTTGCAGCATTGATTTATCTAGATCAAATCTGTCTTAGTATCGATTAAATCTAGTGTCCTAATACTTCAAACTATCATTGCAGCACTAACTTCTTTGCATTTCTACAAGTGTAGAACTAGTCATCTAAATTTTTGTACGCTAGCGTTTTAATTATCTTCTCCATTGCGATGGCTCCACTGCTGCTTCAAGCATTGATTTGATTGAAAAAGCAAAGCTCCTTGTTAAATATAAGACGATGTTTGAGCAAATTTGATCTGCATTGAGACGTTCTTAAAATTGTCAGGAAAATTCAGATGATTACACTTCAGCCTCTTGTTAGCTTAGGACTCACAGTACGAAACGGCGGATATATATTTCAAACGATGCTCGATTCGATTTTGTCACAACGGTTTCAAAATTTTGAACTCATTGTTTTAGATAATGCTTCAACCGATCAAACAGAAGCAATTGGTAGAAGCTACGCCTCAAAAGATAGTCGAATCCGGTATTATCGGCACGCAGAAGCGCAGCAAGAACTCTCAAATCGCAATTGCATTCTTAAGTTGGCAACCGGAGCTTACTTCAAGTTCATCACATTTGAGGAAGCTGTTGTTCCTCATTTTTTAGAACACTATGTTGAACTGATGAACCACTCAAGGGGCGCATTTTTGGAGAATTGCTTTAGTGGCGTTTATGGCCGCAGATGTAGCAATCTCCAGATTGATCGATCGCCCCGGTTTCCACTGTTAGAAGAAGCTCCAGAAACACCGTTGCTGTCAGTGGATGATTTTATGTGGCAGCAGGATCCGCAAGAATGGCTCTCTGAGAAATTAAGCAAATCTGATGAATAAAGAATGGTTGCTCACGTGCTAAATGATGCAAATTTGGGCAGAACAAATTCATATCGCTATTACTACTATTCATAGCTTATGAAAGTAATAGCTTATGAAACTCTAAGCTCTTGTCCAGGACTCAACATTTTGATTAGGTAACAAATCAAACCTAGCCTAATTATAAAAATTAGAGAATTTCAGTTCCACGGCAGTTCCGCTCAGCCATTGTATTTAGCGGTTAAGTAGCAATTTAACGAATTTAGATAAAACCAGGGAGTGTTAGTACCAATGAGCCGAAAAATCACGTTTTCCTTAATTCAAAAGTACGGAAAAGAATATTTGCTTACAGGGATTTTTGGAGCGATCCCGAGTCCGATTGGAAGCGCAATTAGAAATTTAATCTATCCTGCTATTTTTAGAAAAGTGGGAAGATCGGTCACCATTCAAACTAATGTTCAGTTTATTGGCATCGACACCATTGAAATCGGCGATCGCGTCCGAGTGTATCGCGGCTCTTATATCAGTAATAAAGGCAATCCGATTCGTCTCAAGGATGGTGCTTCGCTGGATCAGGGCGTTCAAATTAGAGCTTACGATCACGAAGGGGGAGGCATTGAAATTGGTGAGGAAACCTATATTGGTCCTTATGTCTGCATTGCTGGGCCTGGCTCCATTAAAATTGGCAGGGATTGCATGATTGCTTCCAACTCCTCGCTGTATGCCAACAATCACGTTTTCTCTGATCCCGACACGCCGTTCCGACTTCAGGGATTAACGTGCAAGGGAATTGAAATTGAGGATGACTGTTGGATAGGGACGGGGGTGAGAGTGTTAGATGGGGTCAAAATTGGCAGAGGCAGCGTGATTGGAGCGGGGGCTGTGGTGACTCGCGATATTCCGCCCTACTCGATCGCGATGGGTGTGCCTGCGAGAGTGACGGGCAAACGTGGGCACTCGAAAGTCGAACGCCTACAGGCGGCCTCCTATTAGTAACGGGGACAACTTAATAACGAAGACAACGCCTCTGAGGAAACGAAGAACTGCTTCGCAACTGCGAATTCATGAAATCTCATCGATGTTTTCAGGGGTTAATGGATAACCGGAGTGCAATGTTTGGAGTTCGGCGCGTAGAGCTGTAATTTCAGCATGTAACTGGGCAATGGCACTTGCTCCTGCAAGTTCTGCGTCTGGATCTTTAGCATCGCGATCAACAAAAAAGGTTGCGATCGTTGCTGTGACATACCCAAACACAGCAAAAGCGTAGAGCGCTAGAATAAAGCACAATACTCGCCCTTCTGCGGTTTGTGGCGAATAGTCTGATCCCATCGTCGTCATCAG
Source organism: Myxacorys sp. (assembly GCF_059501405.1). Lineage (NCBI taxonomy): Bacteria > Bacillati > Cyanobacteriota > Cyanophyceae > Leptolyngbyales > Leptolyngbyaceae > Myxacorys > Myxacorys sp. The sequence goes on along the minus strand of NZ_JCACCM010000175.1, from coordinate 8,869 downwards.
CATTGCCGTCCACCACAACGCAGACCCGTAGTCGGTGATTCCTGAATTGGAAACTTCGCCTTCAAAGGCATACATTCCGGCTGCGCCAGTCAGTGTGATGATTGCCGTTAGTCCAACAACGTAGCTAAATCCACGTCGCTGCATACTCGCTGCGAGCGCCCGCATGCCTCGATTGGTTCGGGTCATCACGCTCAGTAACCGCAAGCCTCGTACCGCTCGTGCGGTCTGCAACACTCGCAGCACTCGGACAATTCGGAATATCCGCAAGGCAGGAAGAAGCAGTGAAATTGCGGTGAGCCAGTTCTGACGTAAGTAACTGAACTTACGGGGTGCAAGCAGCAGCTTGAGTCCAAAATCTGCGATAAAAATAATCCAGACTGCGATCCCCAGCGTTTCTAGAAGCGGATTTAGTCCCCCAATCAATTCAATGGTGAATAACGCTAACCAAAAAAAGCTCAACACTAGAAGTGGGGTTTCAAGCCAATCTTCTAACTGCTGGAGAATCTCCCACCGCTCTTGATCCACCGCCAACTGAGTCTGCGATCGCAGCGTCTGCTTTCGAGACGGACTTTCACTCATAATTCTGAACTGCTCCGAATCAGCTCGTCCGCATTACACTTTTCTTCGATCGCCTCCAAGACTTCTGCTTCGCGCGGGGATATCGTTCCGCTACTTTGCGCGATGCGACGGCACTGCGCTAATAGAGGAACCGCAAAGTCGCAGTTGAGTTGATCCACTAAGGTGATTAACGGTTGCGGAGCTTTAATATTTGCCGCGATCGCATTTAAAGAATTCTGCTCTAGCTGCATTTTTTGCAGGTCGGGCAAAATATCATCCCACGTCTTTTCTGGGTAGCTTGCCAAAATCATGTGAACCAGAATCTGATCCATGATTGCCTGTTGCGCGATCGCTACTGTCAAATATTGCTCGGTTTGTTTCTCAATTGCTTGCAGTGCTTCGGTACTAGGTTCTTCCGCTCCATCTCGAAGTTTAGCTTCATAGAATCGACTCGCGGCATAGCCCAACGAATAGAGCATCGTTGCGTTTGTACTTGCGCCAATCATCGCGCCTGCGAGCGGTATATTACGAAGGAATCCTAATCCAGCTTTTAGCGCCCTGCCGCCGCCAACAGCTAGACCAAAAATGGCTAAAACCTCGCCTCTACGAGCCGAGTCCTTCAAATCTAATCCGTAAGCGGCGGCAATTTCATAGACCAATTCAGTTTGCAACGCCGTAGTTGCGGCTAGATCAAGCGCTAAAAGGGCAACTGCAAATCCGGGCAAAAGGCTAGTGACAAAGCCCGAACTTCCTGCTTTCAGGGCCTTTTTCACCATCAATCGATGCGTGATTTGGCTGGGAGATTCATTCGGATACTTTTGCTGGAGTTCTTTTACCCTAGCTTCTGCTTTCGTCGTATCCACGCGATCGCTAATTCCGACCAGCCAATCGAGCTTCAGAACTCCCGCTAATCGTCTGACCACCGGATTTCTCAGCAAAGGTAGCTGTCCAACAAAGTTTACGGCTTGTCCAGCTCTTCCAGTGGCGCTACCAATCCAGCGCACGGCCTGCTTAGGGACAGTTCCGCCCAACCACAGCGCAAGATTAATCGCTCCTTTTCCGGTTTTGAATACAGTTTCCGTTATTTTCCCAATTTGTCCAGATTCGCTCTTCTGCATCTTTGGACGTGAGGGTTGCTGCAATTGATCTTTAGCCATAGCCAATACCGATGATTGTATTTCCAGTGTAGGAACTAATGATCGATCGCTGATATCACTGTGGACATAAATGCATCGGTAGAATGCCTATTTGCACTCCCTATTTGCACTCATAGTATGAGCCTAAACTGATTAGCAGTATGAGCCTAAACTGATTAACAGAATGAGAAGGTTGGGGCAATAAAATCAGGTCGTTCAGCGAGTCTGTAACACTCGTTTATAAGCAGCGAATAACTTAGTAATTTAATCGCTGAAGTGACGAAAGAAGAAATGAAGCTGCTCTATTTCCACTTATAGCCCTCCTAAAGCCATACTTGAAGTCACAGAAAAATCACGAATTCGACACTAATTTCTACCATTTGGTGGACAACATTGAGCAGAAAAAGCGGTAACTTCCGAGTACATATTTTTGGTCAAGTAAATTGTTATGCAGGGGAAACGCTCTATGGTCATATCACGTCGATTTGTTGTTGGAGCGTCTTTACTAGGTATTGGGTTACTCTCAGGCGCGATCGCAATGGTCTCGTCCAATCCTCATCCGGTTGCCGCTCAGGACAAAGCAGGAAACTTTCCAGATACCAAAAATTACTGGGCACAGCCGTTTATTGCTGCATTGGCAGAGCGTAACATCGTTACGGGCTACCCCGACGGAACCTTCCGCCCCAATCAAACCGTCGATCGCGATGAGTTTGCGGCGATTGTCCGGCAAGCCTTTTCTCAACAGCGCGAGCGCCAAATTTCGAGTGGCAGCGCCTTTAAAGATGTGCCCAAAGGAAATTGGGCAGCCCCTGCGATCGAGGAAGCTTACGAAACTGGCTTTCTGAGCGGCTATCCAGGTGGTGATTTCCGCCCTCAACAGCCTGTGAGTCGTGTTGAAGCGTTGGTTGCTTTGGCGCGGAACTTGTCGCTAAAAGACGCATCGGTAGCAAACCAAGCCCCTGCGACTGCGGCGATCGCAACCAATAAAGCTCAAGCTAAGCCCGCCGCTGCTCAACCGAATCGTCGAGCGCGACGACAAATCGCGCTGCCTTTTGCTTCTCTTGCGCTGATGCAACCTTTTGTGACGCCCCGCTCGGCTCAGGCTGCTCCTGCCAGCGCTACCTCAGCTTCAACACCAGCCAATCAAAAGTCTGCGGCTAAGAATTCGGCAAGCACTCAGCAATCGGCTGCTCTTTTGAAGCAATACTACACAGATGCCAATCGAATTCCCAAATATGCGGTCAGTAGTGTTGCAGAAGCAACTCGTGCTGGCATTGTGGTCAATCATCCTAATCGTAAAGTTCTCAACCCAACTAAACCTGCAACACGGGGCGAAATTGCTGCTTTCATGCACCAGGCGTTAGTAGACAGTGGCAGAATTCAGCCGCTTCCGCAGAATCAAGGTGCTGCAAAATATGTTGTGAGACCTGAAGCGAATTAGCGGCTTTTTCTGTTTTTCTCATCGTCAGTCTCTCAGAAGTTGGCCTCACCCTAAATCCCTCTCTAAATCTGGAGAGGTTGTAGCCCATGTTGGCCAAGCAATCTCCGATTTTTTGAAAATCGGAGAATACGCTGTTGTTGGGTTTTTAGCTAATCGGCACTCAAGCAGAACGGGAGGGTCTATCTTTCCCACGCCAGTTCAAGCTATTTTGATTCAGTTGGCGAATGTATTCATCAGGTTGATCGATCATTGATTGCGCGATCGCAATGGCTTTTTCCAGCTGCTCTTTGCTCAGTTGCTTGTAAGCAGGCTGCTTGCGGCTCAGAACCTTATACCAACAGCAACCAAACAGGTTATCCAACACAATTCGCTGGAAGCAGTGATTAAACCGAACCGGAAGCTTTCTTTCGTTTGCTAGAGCGGGGAGGATCTGATTCGTCAGTTCGAGATACTGGTTGCGTAGCGGGGTCAGATTGTCCATGATTGGGCGTTGAGGGCAACGGATATTCGGTGCGGTTATTCTGTTTGTGCCAGTCGGCAGCTTTTTGGCGGATTTGCTTTAGTTCTTCGTCAGGAATGCGCTCTAAGTTTCGCAGGATTAGCGACATGCGGGGATTGTTGCTCAATTTTTTGCGGTTGCGATCGAGGAAATCCCAGAAAAAGAAATTGAACGGGCAGGCGTTTTCGGAGGTGCGATCGCGCACGTTATAAACACACTGCTTACAATAGTTGCTCATATTATTGATGTAATTGGCAGATGCCGCGTAAGGCTTCGAGGCCATCAAACCGCCGTCCGCATATTGACCCATACCAATTACATTTGCCTGCATTACCCAGTCATATCCATCAATGAATGCTAAGTGAAACCAATCTTGCAACTCTTGTGGTAATACTCCAGCAATCAGCGAGAAGTTGTTTAGAACCATGAGACGCTGAATGTGATGGGCATAGCCAATCTCTTTAACCTGCTTAATCGTGTGGTGTAAGCAGTTCATATCGGTTTCACCCGTAAAGTAAAATCCTGGTAATGGTTGATTGTGATTGAAAAAGTTACGCTGCGGATAGTCTGCTCCCATGTGAATATAAATGCCGTGCATATACTCACGCCAACCTAAAATTTGTCGAATAAATCCTTCAATACTATTCAAGTCATACTCGTCTGGATGCTCACGGTAGGCTTGCTCTGCCGCTTCGATCGCTTCGCTTGGATGAATCAATCCAATATTGAGATAAGGTGAAAGCATGGCGTGCCATAAGGTCTGCTCGCCCATCAGCATCGCATCTTGATAAGGACCAAAATTAGAGAGCCGAGTTTGAATAAAAAATTGTAGGACTTGCAGGGCTTGTTTGCGAGTTACACCCCAGCGAAACGGTTCGATCTGCCAGTACTTTTGACTGTCTGCAAAGATTGGTGATTGTTTGATCCAATCGATTACTTCTTGAGTGATGTCGTCCGGTTCAAACCAGAGCGCTTCAGGAATCGTAAGTTTTCCTTTGGGTGGTTTACGATTCTCGCGATCGTAGTTCCACCGTCCGCCCATAGGCTGGTCGTCTACCATCAACACATCATATCGGTGGCGTCCTTCGCGGTAAAAATCTTCCATGATCAACCGCTTACGAGATGTTGCCCAGTCGTTGAAAGACTGGTCGCTCCAGATAAAGCGATTGCTAGGAGTAAGTGTTACGTCACAGGGAAGATCTAGGCTCTGAATCAATTCAGCAAACGGTCGATCCGTCGGCGTCATGATCCGCAGTTCGGTAATTTGATGATGTTCGATCCATGCTAAAAGCGGCGTTTGAAAATCGGGCGAAATCTTGTATGTCACTGTCCAGCCGTCTTGCTCTAGCTCTTTAGCAAAGTGCCGCATTGCTGACCACACAAGTACCAGCTTTTGCAGATGATACGGCAGTTGTTGAGCGTGAGCCATTGACTCGATGAAAATGACTGGCGTATTTTCTTTGCGATCGCAGCGACTCTCCAGGGCGGTTTGCCCTGCCCAAAGCTGATCGCCCAATACCCAAACGCCAACTGTCATAGTGTTTCTTAGCTCTTAACGTATCGTAATACTGTAAGTTAAGAAGTGGCTAGTCGTCTGTCTTAGGAAGCAGTCTTTAAGCTCTTGGTGCAAACATAATGATGAATACACTGAGCAATGCTAATGCTGCCCCAAGGAGATCGTAGCGATCGAGCCTTACGCCGTCGATTTTCCATCCCCACAGCATTGCCATAACGATGAATACTCCTCCGTAAGCCGCATAGACTCGCCCGAAGTTCGCGGGTTGAAGGGTCGCAATTACACCGTATAACGCTAGTGCGATCGCGCCCAACACGCCCCACCAAATCGGCTTTCCTTCTCGCAGCCAAAGCCAAACAAGGTAGCCGCCACCAATTTCAAATACTCCTGCCCACAGGAAGTAGAGTAAAGACTTTATTAATTGCATTGAGTTTTATCTCAATTTAGCGTCATCCTGCAAAACGTAGCCATCTAATCCATTGAATGCAATTAAGCGGTAATGCTTCCTAGGGGCGCGCAGTACAATGGGAGAAATAATGCTTAGAGTGGCCTTTATGCAGATTCAGATTGCTCTACCTGACGATGTAGCACAGTCTCTAGAAGTAAAATGGGGTAGTCTGGAACGCAAGCTGCTCGAGATGATTGTGATTGAAGCTCACAAAGAAGGCTCAATCAGTGTGGGCAAAGTGCGAGAGCTACTAGGAATCTCCACTCGCCTTGAAGTTGACGCATTTCTAAAAACTAAAGGTGTTGATTTACACTACGACAAAGCAGATTTTGAAGCCGATCGCCAAACCCATGAGCGACTGCGACCAGGAAAACTGAACACACCATGATTGTTGTGTCAGATACATCGCCTATTTGTTATCTTTTGCTCATCGGCGAGGTTGAACTGCTTCCGTAACTTTACACTCAGGTTTGCATTCCATCCATTGTTCAACAAGAGCTATCTGATGTGCGATCGCCCGTCCTAGTTCAGAATTGGATTAATCATCCACCCGCTTGGTTGGTCGTTCAAACAGTTAAGGATTCTTCCGATCGCACGTTAGATGTCCTTGATCGAGGTGAACAAGCTGCAATTTTGTTGGCGGAGCATCAGAGGGCAAGCTTGCTGCTCATTGATGATTTGTTGGGAAGACAGATCGCTCAGTCTCGTGGTTTAAATGTCACTGGGTTATTGGGTGTGTTAGATGAAGCTGCTAAGCAAGATTTAATCTATTTTCCAGACGCAATTTCTCGCCTTCAACAAACTACATTTCGAGCCTCTACGCAGTTAATTCAATTGCTTTTAGAGCAGCATCAATCAGAAAAGAGCGATCGCTGACGCAACCGTGAAACCTATCGCTAGATCTTGAATCAGGATTTGCTACTCTGGTGAATAAATCTAATGAAGTAAGTCATTAGCGCAACTTCAGAAGAACCTCACCTCAGCCTACTGCCTTGTGATGAAGATCCTGATTCTCACCTCTAACCCGCGCAAAGATCTTAACCTTAACGAAGAAATTCGAGATTTGAAGGGCGTGATTGAGCGATCGCGAGATCGCGAACAGTTTGAGGTCGAGGTGGGTTTAGCGGTTCGTCCAGAGGATTTGCAGGGACTATTGCTGAAGCATGAGCCGCAAATTGTGCATTTCTGCGGGCATGGAACGGGAGAGCAAGGCTTAGTTTTGCAAGATGATGCGGGACGAGAGCGGCTTGTTTCGACCGATGCCTTGAAGGATTTCTTTGGACTGTTTTCTGACAAGGTGGAGTGTGTTCTGCTCAATGCGTGTTATTCAGAGATGCAGGCAGATGCGATCGTGGAGCATGTCAACTATGTGATTGGCATGAGTCAAGAGATCCGAGATGAGGCTGCCACCGCCTTTGCAACCGGATTTTATAGAGCGCTTGGATACGGACGACCGATTGAGCAGTCCTTTAAACTTGGTTGTAATCAGATTCACCTAACGATTTTAGATTCTGGTAACTCGCCTCGTCGATCGGTGTCTCAGGAGCAGCGCAAGCTTGAAGTAGTTAATGCACTGGAAAGAGACATTGGACAAGATAGTATTCCAGAACACTTGAAACCCAAGCTCAAGCAAAAATCGAATTTGACAACTGTTTCAAATCCGGTTGGAGTAAAGTTATCTGAGCAGCTTTCATTGGATGAGAACGTTGAGATTCAGGTAAATATTGATCGCGCTTACGATCAGGAGATCAAGCTAAAACAGTACCGCGATTGTGTCAGGAAGTTTTTAGTCGATCGTAAACTGTCTCCATTAAAAACAATTCGCCTAAAGCGGCTGAGAGAAGATTTGGGTTTGTCAGTTGCAGATGCGAACCAGATTTTGGCAGAAGAACAGGCAGAAGAACAAGAGCCGATTCGGAAAGCGCAAGAAGACTATGAGGAGATGCTGATTCGGCTGATCGAGGAAGGTCATTATCCCTTAAATGCGGAAACAAATGATGAGTTGCAAGAATTCTGTCAAGAGTTGGGACTAACCGCTAGTGAGGTTGAAACGATTTCAAAACCAATTCTTGAGGCGGCGGAAGAGGATTATCAGCAGAAACTATCCGGAGATCAACAAGAACCTTTAGATCAACAACATTCAGCCCAACAACCATCTTCAAAGCGACTATGTACTCGACGAGATGTATTGATATGGCTAGGTATTGGAGGTGCTACAGGAGGCGTCAGATTAATGATGTCGGCTTCGGCAAAATCCCCAATAGATGCCGTAATCATAGAAGATTTAGGCGGCGACACTATGTTGGAAATGGTAGAAATTCCCGGAGGCAAGTTTCTCATGGGTTCACCACAGTTGGAGGATGGACACACTAGTCATGAAGATCCGCAGCATGAAGTTACTGTAGCTTCTTTTCAAATAGGCAAATTTGAAGTAACTCAGACGCAGTGGAGATCAGTAGCAGCACTTCCCAAAGTCAAGCTCGATCTCAATCCCGATCCATCACGCTTCAAAGGCGCAAATCGACCTGTTGAACTTGTGTCCTGGGATGAAGCAGTTGAGTTTTGCGATCGCTTATCCAAAAAAACTGGAAAACCCTATCGCTTGCCCAGCGAAGCCGAATGGGAATACGCTTGCCGTGCAGGAACCACAACGCCCTTTCATTTTGGTGAAACAATTACAACTGGTTTAGCAAATTATCGAGGGACAGATCAGAAAATCGAAGTTTCTATTCATCTAGGAAACTCTGGCAACGGATCAAAAGGAATCTTCCGGGAGCAAACAACAGATGTAGGCAGTTTTCCACCTAATGCATTTGGGCTGTATGACATGCACGGAAACGTTTGGGAGTGGTGCGCTGATCCTTGGCACGAGAATTACAATAACGCTCCTGCTGATGGTCGGGTTTGGGAATTGGCTAGCGATCCTTCAGAACTTGGCAAAGCCAATCGCAAAAATGCTGTTCGGCTCTTGCGCGGCGGTTCGTGGAAGCTCAATCCGTCGAGTTGCCGCTCTGCTTGCCGCAACAGGGTCTCCCCGAGAGTCGCTACAGTGATCTCGGTTTTCGGGTTCTTTGCTCCTTCCCCGAGACTTTCTAGCTCTGTTCTCTTTTGTCCTTTGAACAGAACTAGTTGACTCTTTGGCTAGGGTTTGAGCGAATGACTTTCCTAATCTCGATATTCGTGCTTAATAAAGAGCAGAATGGTCTGCGGAAGAGCCTTATACCAAATCTCTAAAGTCCAGCTACAGATAGTGCTTCAAGAATTGATGCCC